>JBAPXO010000542.1:0-5231 GCA_049284255.1 Solirubrobacteraceae bacterium
GGCGCACGGTGCCTCCACCGAGCTTGCCGGCCGGCCGCCCGAGCGATGGCTAGCCAGGCTCGCCGAGGTGAACGCACACCGGGACAGGGATGCCTTGGTCAGGCTCTACGCCGACGCTTATGAGTTCGTCGATCACCGCAAGATCGGCTGGGAACCGAGGTCCGGACCGGACCCGACGGTCGAAGCCGTGGTGTCGATCTGGGACGGGACGACCAGTCTCAGCATTGACATCCACGAGGTGCTGGCCTGCGACGAGCGGGTGCTCGCCGCGCGCATCACCTGGTCAGGCACGGCCAAGGACGAGCTCGGTGGCGGTGACTGGGCTTTCCCGCTGGGCGTCGTTATCGTGGCGGACGGCGACCAGGCCACTCGCTACGAGCAGTTCGAAGCCACCGACAGCGACGGGATGCTGGCTCGCTACGCGGAGCTCGCCGGCCGGCCACCGGAGGTCTTCCGGGCCGCCTTCAAGCGCTGCTTCGATGCCCATGACGTCGATCGCTGCGTCGCGCTCACCGCTGAGAACTGGGTTCAAGTCGATCACCGCAAGATCGGCTGGGGGACTTCGCGCGGTCGCGACCGGGCCCGCGAGCTGCTCGAGTCGGTGTATCAGAGCGCGTCCGACTTGCGGATGCGCAGCGGAGAGGTTCTGGCCTGCGACGACCGCGTGATCGCCGAGTGTGGGGCGTGGTTGGGGACGGCCGACGACAACGGCGGGCCGTTTGAGATCCCGTTCGGGATGGTGAGCGTGATCGAGGACGGCCTGCGAGTGAGCGAGGACGTCTACGAGGCCGACGACCTCCCGGCGATGATCGCCCGCTACGTCGAGCTCGGCGGGGGGCTGGGAGTACTTGGTGGGAGCGCACCCGAGCGCTGGTGGCGCGAGCTCGGGCGAGTTTTCGCCGCTCGCGAGCTGGCTCCGCTGCTGGAGCTGTTTGCCGAGGACTGCGTGATCCTCGACAGCCGGAACGTGTGGAACCCGGCCGGTGGACGACAGGGTGCTGCCGAGATCGTGACATCGACCTGGGAGGGAGCGGTCCACGGACGCTTTGAGTTCGAAGAGGTACTGGCGTGCGACGATCGGGTGATCGCCGTGAGCTTCGAGTGGCGTGGTGTGGCCATCGAGGACGTCGGCGGGGGCCCGTTCGTGCTTCCGACCGCCGTCGTGGCCGTCATCGAGTC
Organism: Solirubrobacteraceae bacterium; assembly: GCA_049284255.1. GTDB lineage: Bacteria > Actinomycetota > Thermoleophilia > Solirubrobacterales > Solirubrobacteraceae > Palsa-465. Next base: position 1,180 of record JBAPXO010000542.1, read on the forward strand.
AGGTCTTCTCGTGCGCTGGGAGCACCACGAGCCCGACGATCGCGAGGCCATGCTGGCGCGTTACGCCGAGCTGGGCGGTCGCGCACCGTCGCCGCTGGCTGCAGGGGAAAGGATGTCCGAGCGCTTGACAGCCGAGTTCGCACGCCACTACAGCGCTCACGATCTCGAGCCGCTGCTCGCTCTGTACCACGAGGACTTCGTGATGACCGATCACCGAAGCGTCGGCTGGGGCGCCCTACAGGGGCGCGAAGCCCTCCGTCAGGCGTTTGGCTCCGGGTTCGAGATCTCACCGGACGCACGTTTCGAGATCGGCGAAGTGATCGCCGCCGACGCGTATGTGATCGCCCACACCGGCGCCTGGTGCGGTGCGGCTGCCGACGGCGGCGGGGAAGCCGAGCTGCCGGTCGGGCTGGTCTCGGTCAATGACGGCCGCAGGATCGTCAGCACCGACATGTACGAGCAAGACGACGTCGGCGCGATGATCGCCCGGTACGCCGAGCTGGGAGGTGGTCAGCGACCGCTAGGCGACCGCCCTCCCGAGCGCCACCTCGCCGAGCTTCTCAGGCGGTTTGCGCGACGCGACGTCGATGGGATCGTCGAACTGCATCATCCTGACTGGCGCCGCCGCGATCACCGGCTGCTGGGAATGGAGGAACTGCAGGGACGCGGACCCTGGCGGAAAGCCATCGAGTCGGTGCTCGCGGCGTCGCCGGACGTTCGGCTGGAGGTCGACGAGGTGGTGGCAGCCGACGATCGCTTGATCGCCGCCCGCATCGCCTTCCGTGGACACGGACGCGACGGCACCGGCGAGTCCGAGTCCCGGCTCGGCGTCGTTGACGTGGTCGAGGGTGGGCTGTCGGTGAGTCGTGACCAGTACGGCTACGACGACGACGCGGCGATGCTGGCGCGGTATGCCGAGCTTGGAGGAGGAGGCGCGCCGCTTCCCGAACGCCCGCCCCAGCGTCTGACAGCCGAGTACGTGCGGCGCTGGGCGGAGCGAGACATCGATCGGCTGCTCGAGCTCTACGCGCCGGACCACCTGCTCGTCGACCATCGCGCGCTGGGCTGGGAAGAGATCCGTGGACTCGACGCGGTCGCTGAGGTGCTGCGCAGTTCGATCCCCGCGCAACCACACGTAGAGATCGTGATCGACGAGGTGCTCGCGTGCGATGACCGGGTGATCGCCCTTACGTACACGTGGCTCGGGAGGGGTTTGAAGGCGGGAGAGATCAGTTATCCGCTCGGCGCGGTTGACGTGGTCGAGAACGATCTCTGGATCAGCTGCGACATCTTCGAGCACGAGGACAGGCAAGGCTTGATCGCCCGCTACGCCGAGCTCGGCGGGGGCCAGGGTCCACTTGGTGATCGGCCGCCAGAGCGCTTCTATGCCGAGTTCTGCCGCCGCTATGCGCGTCACGACCTGGAGCTGATGCTCGAGCTTTACGTCGAGGACTTCACCCTGGTCGACCACCGGCACCTGGGGTGGCCAGAGGTGCACAACCGCGACGGCATCGCCGACCAGACCACGTCTGGCTGGGGAAGCACATTGGATCTCCGCTGCGAGTGCGACGAGGTGCTGGCGTGCGACGACCGAGTCATCGCGATGCGTCAATGCTTTCGCGGTCACGCCCTCGACGGCGGCGGAGAGCTTGAGCTGCACTTGGGGAGGGTGGCGGTGGTCGAGCAGGGCCGGCTGGTATCGGTCGACCAGTACGAGGCCGGTGATGACGAGGCGATGCTCGCGCGTTTTGCCGAGCTGTCGCGGGGCGGCCCACCTGCGGCGCTCGGCGCTCGCGCCCCCGAGCGCTTCTTCGCCGAATATGTCCGGCGCTCGGCGGACCGCGACGTCGATCAACTGGCCGAGCTCTACGCCCCTGACTACGTGCTCATCGACCACCGCGCCCTGGGCTGGGAGGAGGTACACGGTCGCGACGCGATCGTTGACGTTCTGCGGCAGTCGATCCCGCGCCAGCCCAACGTGGAGATCGAGATCGACGAGGTGCTCGCCTGCGAAGACCGAGTCGTGGCCATGCTGGCGACGTGGCGCGGGGAGGGCGTCAAGGCCGGCGAGATCGCCTACACGATTGGGCAGGTCAACGTGATAGAGGACGGGCGCTGGGTCAGTTGTGACATCTATGAGCCGGGCGACCGCGAGGAGATGATGGTGCGCTTTGACGAGCTGCTCGCGCGGTCCCAGCCGCCGGGCGCCGCCCGCGCACGGGCCGGCGCCGGGAAGACCGGCGCCTGGGAGGCCCGGTTCGCCGATGACGTGTCGGTCATCGACCTGCGCCCGGAGGGATGGGGGGCGCTCCACGGCGCTCACGAGGCCGCTGCCCAGGTAGGTAACACGCTCGCGGGGCGCGCTTTGGGGCGCCAGCAGGAGGCGACCCTGGTCGCACTGCCAGACGGCGCGGCCGCCGTAACGTTCGAGGGCCGCGACGGTCAGCTGGCCTGGGTCGAGGTTCATCCTGACGAGCGGGCTGGCCGCGAGCGGTTCGCCGTGATCGCCGACGATCTCGAGGCGCTGCTCTCGATGCGTCTCGGCATCTTCTGGTTTCAAGCGCTCAATCGTCGCGACCTCACCGCCGCCCGAGCCTGCCTCGCCGACGACATGATCGTCGCCGACCACCGACCGGCGTCTCCGTTTCCCCCGCACGCTCAGGGTGGAGACGCGTACTTCGCCCAGATCACCTCACTCTTGGAGCTGTCGCCCGACATGCACTGGTGGCTCGCGGCTGGCGGTACCGCCGCGGGCTCGCTGTGCATCTGCCCGATGGTGCTCAGCGGCCACTGGGGTCAGGGCGGAGGTTGGGCTGAGATCACCCTGAGCGCGGTGACCTCACGGGACGGTGACCGCTTCGATCGCTTCGAGTTCTTTGCGCCCGACGCGCTGGCAGAGCAGCAGGCGCGCCTCGCCGAGCTGGTGGCCGAGCGTTTCCATTCCCAATGAACAGGCCGCCGTCGAGGCGGTCACAATTGCGGGACCAGCCCCCGTAGCTCAGCTGGATAGAGCAACGGCCTTCTAAGCCGTGGGTCGCAGGTTCGAGTCCTGCCGGGGGCGCTCATGAAAGACCTGCAAGCCGGCTGGTTTCTGCGCACCTAGTGAGTTGCTGGTTGTGGACACAAGCTTCGGGCAACGGTCGCGGGCCACCGTCGGACGTGCTTGACGACGTTTTTCGGTTGGCTAAGCCGCGGGCTGGATCGTGGTGCAGGCCTTCCGACGATCCTTCGGCTGGCTAGGCGGAATTCAGACATGCGGGTAGGCTGGCTGGCGCCGCGCCTACCACCCGAGTTAGTAAGCAGTTGTTTACGAGCCGAGACCATGAACGTTCAAACACCGGACCGACATAGGCCGCACACCGCGCCGGCACCGCGCAACCTTCTCCGAGCCCGGCTAACGAGGGTCTTATCCACGGCGGCCCTCGCGTTTTTGTTTTTGAGCTACGCCGGCGAGCTAGCGCATGGCCCGTCGGCCGCCTCGGCGAGGACAACTTGCCTGACTGTCAACCAGCAGCACGCAATCCAGCTGGTGCTCGGACACCCGGTGCCCCGCTGCTCTGACTCGGGAGCGGGCAAGCGCAGCCACACAGGTCCCAGCACCCCGCGGCCCGAAGGTAAGGTGACGGCACGCTATGCCGTGCGCCTCGTGGGCGGACAGCAAATCACCCCGGCAGGCCAACCCCGGGCGGCAGCGCGGGTCGTCATCACGTTCCACCGCCATGCCGAAGTGTGCTGGCGCTTTGTCTACACCCACGCCCTCAACCGCCCCACCACGGCGATGATCTCTAAGGGCCCTGTCGTCCGGGCACCCATCTTCCCTCTGGGCGCGGGCTTTCATCGGCATGGTTGTGAGGTCCATCTCGGTGCCCGGATGGTCGTGGCAATCGAACGTCACCCGCACAACTATGTCGTCGAGATCGATAACCACCGCTACCTTTCCGGCGCTGCGGTAGGCGCCCTGCCGTAGTGTCGCGGGCCTCCGGTTACCAGCTACTCCCCAAACCCTGCCCAAGGACTCCAACCCCGAACCTTGTCGTTACGAGATCTCTATT
>JBAPXO010000543.1:0-1680 GCA_049284255.1 Solirubrobacteraceae bacterium
CGCTCACTGTGGCCTGAGATCGCGAACGGCAGCCAGGGAAGAGGGGCCGCCTGCTGGACGTCGCCGGCGGCGCGCGCGGCGGAGACCGCCGGCTAACGCCGGCTCCCGCCTCGACCTCGCTTTGCTCGGTCAAGCACACGCGATCGGTCCGACGTGCGGCCTCAGCGTGGCTTGGCCAACAGCTCGACGACCATCCCGGCGATCCGGCGGGGGTCGTCGCGCAGCTGACGGTCTGAGACCCGCACCACGCGCCATCCGGCGAGCGTCAGTCGCTGGTCACGCCGGCGATCGGACTCAAACGCCTGGCGGGTCTGGTGAAACCCGCGGCCATCGGTCTCCAGGATGAGGCGCTGATCTCGCCAGAGAAAGTCGACCTTGATCGGCGGTTCGCCGTCGTCGAGCATGACGTGGACCTGACGCTCCGGAGCCGGCAGCCCCCGCTCCTGGCAAAGCGCTACGAACCGGTCCTCGAGGTCGCTCTCGGTCGGAGCCTCTCCGTCGCGGTAATCATCGAGTACCGCGCGCAGCTTGGCCGCGGCGCCGCTGCGGGGATGGCGCTCGAGCTGATTCTTGATCGCGAATCCGTCGAAGACCCGTAGCACCTCAGCCTGGTTAACCGCCCGCTCCAGCCGGCGTCTCGGCTCCACGGCCGCGAGGTCGAGCAGCGTGCGGGCGACGTTGGTGCACGGGATCCCGTCAACCGTGGTGATGTCGGCCGGCGTGAGGGTGCGGGAGCGGTGGATGTGCAGCCCCGGCCGACTCCCGTTTCCTCTGCGCGGGACCGTGACTGCGATGCGGCTCCGCGCGCTCGGCAGGAGGCCGTACAGCCGGCCCGCGGAATGATGAGAGAGCACGGCCCCTGGGCCGCACGTCAGAACGGCCGCCATATACCGGCCCTCGACACTGAGGAGCTCGGGCGGAGCGACCGAATACACGCCGCGGTGCACCCGATGCAACCGCTGCGAACCCGCTCGCTTACGGACAGCGGAATCCGAAAGACCGAGTTCCACCAGCTGCGCCAACGAAAACACCCCATGCTGGCGCAGCGCTAGGTCCGCCACAGCAACTGGGCGACTTTTCGGGACGCATGATCCCGATTCCGTGGCCGGGTTGGCCGGCTGGGGCAGCGGCTCACATCGTGGGCGACTTTTCGGGACGGATTTTCCCGTTTTCGTGTGCACAACATGAAGAGCGCGGGGCGGGCCGGGAATCGCCCCCGGCGGGGTCGCAACCCGCTCGCGGTAGCCTTAGAGATCTAGTGAGCGAACGTGAGCATTCGACTCGATCACGCGCCAACCCCGGCGGGATCGCCGACGTGCTCACGGTGCTGGGCTCGGAGACCCTCCCTCACAAGTCGCGCAAGCCGCCCTGGTTCAAGGTGCCGGCACCCGGGGGCCCGAAGTACCGCGAGCTCCAGAGCCTGATTCAGACCGAGAACCTGCACACGGTCTGCCAGGAGGCGGCCTGCCCGAACATCGGCGAGTGCTGGCAGCGGGGCACGGCCACGTTCATGATCCTCGGCGACACCTGCACGCGCCGCTGCGGCTTCTGCAACGTGAAGACCGGCAAGCCGACGTGGAACGACCCGCTCGAGCCGGCGCGCGTCGCGCGCTCGGTGGCGCGCATGGGGCTGCGCCACGCGGTCATCACCTCAGTCGACCGCGACGACCTGTTCGACCT
>JBAPXO010000544.1:0-2041 GCA_049284255.1 Solirubrobacteraceae bacterium
GTGGGTGAAGTCGAAGCGCAGCTTGTCGGGTCCGACGTAGGAGCCGGCCTGGCGGACATGCGTCCCGAGACGCCGGCGCAGCGCGGCGTGGAGGAGATGGGTGGCGGTGTGGTTGGCGGCGGTGGCGTGCCGGGTCGCGGGGTCGACATGGGCGTGGACTCGCTCTCCGGGCTCGAAGGTGCCGTGTTCGGGTTCGAGCTCGACGACCTGATCGGTGCCCAGGCGGATCACGTCGGTGACGCGCGCCCGGCATCCGCCGCCCTCGCACTCGAGCACGCCGGTGTCGGCCACTTGGCCTCCGCCAGTGGCATAGAACGGCGACTCGAGCAGCTTGACGAGCACGCGGCCGTCCTCTCCGGCCGCCGCACCGATCGTCGTCTGGGTGTCGGTCGTCTCATAACCGACGAAGTCGGTGGCGAAGCCGGCACTTCCTGAGAGGGCCTGGGCCCGCCCGCGCAGCCCGTCCCCGGCACGACCGCGCCCGCTGTGCGCGCGCGCCCGTGTGCGCTGCCCCTCCATCAGCGATTCGAAGCCGGCTTCATCGACCCCCAGTCCGTGCTCGGCGACGATCTCGAGCGTGAGATCGATGGGGAAGCCGTACGTGTCGTGCAGAAGGAAGGCGTCGTCTCCGGAGATGCCCTCGGCGCCCTCGTCGCGAGTGCGGGCGATCACGTCGTCCAGGCGTTTGAGTCCCTGCTCAAGCGTCCGGCCGAAACTCTCCTCCTCGGAGACCAGCCAGCTGCGGACGAGGTCACGCTGCTCATGCAGCTCCGGATATTCCGATCCCATGAGCTCGGCGACGACGTCGGCGTAGCGGTGCAGGAACCCCTGCTCGAGTCCGATCCCGCGGCCGTGCTGGATGGCCCGGCGCATGATCCGGCGCAGGACGTAGCCCCGGTCCTCGTTTGAGGGCACGACTCCGTCGGCGATCAAAAACGACATCGCCCGGCTGTGGTCCGCGAGCACTCGCAGCGCCTTGTCGGTCGCGAACTCGGTGCCGTAGCGCCGCCCGGAGAGCTCCTCGCCGAGCGCGAGCAGAGGCGCGAACTGATCGGTCTCGAACACCGTGTCCTTGCCCTGGAGGACCGCGGCAAGCCGGTTGAGGCCCAGCCCGGTGTCGATGTTCTTGGCCGGCAACGGCGTGAGCACACCCTGAGGGTTCTGGTCGAGCTCCATGAACACGAGGTTCCAGAACTCGAGGAAGCGTTCGTTCTCGCCCCCGGGAAGGTCGTCGGGCTTACCGAACGCAAGCCCACGATCCAGGTACAGCTCCGAACACGGGCCGCACGGCCCCGTCGGGCCCATCTGCCAGAAGTTCTCATCGCGATCGCACTCCACGATTCGCTCCCTTGAGACGCCGATCTCGAGCCAGGCGTCGATCGCCTCCTGGTCTGGTCCGAGGCCGAGCTCGTCGTCGCCCGCAAAGACCGTGACCCAGAGCTCGTCATCGGAGAACCCGAACCCATCGCGGGCCAGCGTCCAGGCAAACCGTGTTGCCTCGCGCTTGAAGTAGTCCCCGAACGAGAAGTTGCCGAGCATCTCGAAGAACGTCAGATGGCGCGTGGTCGTGCCGATGATCTCGATGTCGGAGGTCCGGAACGTCTTCTGACACGTGGTCGCGCGCGGATGCGGCGGCTTCTCCTGGCCCAGGAAGTAAGGCTTGAAGGGGACCATTCCGGCGATCGTGAACAGCACCGAAGGGTCGTACTCGGCCGGGAGCAGGGACGCCGAGGGGAGGCGCAGGTGATCCTGGGCCTCGAAGAACTCGGTGAAGGTACGGCGGATCTCGTCGGAGGTCATAGGTGGTGGCCCAGTTTAGGCCGGGCATCGGTTCCAACGGCGGGTTCGGCATACTCGCCCCGGTCCGCGACCGACCGAAAGAGGATTCCATGCGCAGAGCCTGGAAACTGCTCGCCCTCGCGTTCGCTCTCACTGGACTGGCGATCGCGATCCAGAGCACCGCCGCCTACCCGACCGCGACCCGCGACCCGCTTAACCCGCTTGGGCTCGCCGCGACCCCGCCGGCGAGCGATCCTCTCAC
>JBAPXO010000545.1:0-2353 GCA_049284255.1 Solirubrobacteraceae bacterium
GCCGGCTCCTCGGAGCGCTGGCGCACGTGTGCCTCCTTGCCGATGAAGTCCTGGTCCTTGACCTTCCCCCACGCCATCCCAGCCTCGACGACGTCGTACTCGGCCTCGAGCTCGGCACCGTAGGCGCGGTAGCACTTCTCGAGCCGACCCGTGGTTCCGTAGACGCCGGCTCCCACCGGCACCGCGCCGAACGGAAGCCCGGCCTCGGCGACGATGTCCCACAGGCGCGCTCCCTGCTCGATCGGGACATAGAGCTCCCATCCGAGATCGCCGACGTAGGAGATCCGGGATGCGATGACCTCCAGCGGCCCGACCTCGATCGCCTTCCAGCGCGCGAACGGGAACCCCTCGTGGGAGACGTCGTCGGCGGTGATGGCGCTCAGGAGGTCGCGCGCCCGGGGGCCCCAGAGGCCGAGGGTGGTGAAGGTGTTGGTGCGGTCGTGGATCTGAGCCGTGCCATCGGCCGGCAGCTGATCCTTGAACCACTTGAGGTCCGACATCCCCCACGCCCCACCGGTGACCACGCGGAAGACATCCTCGGCGATGCGCATGATCGTCAGATCGGCCTTGAAGCCGCCCGACGGACTGAGCACCGGCGTGTAAACGACCCGCCCCACCGCGACGTCCATCTGGCGCATGGCGGTCCGCTGGACGGCCTCGAGCGCCCCAGGGCCGGTGACGTCGAAGATCGCAAACGCCGTCAAGTCGGTGTAGCCGGCGCGGTCGCGCAGCGCCAGGTGCTCGGCGTTGATGATCGGTGACCACCACCGCGACTCCCACTCGGCCTCACGGCGGGTCAGCCGGTCGCCGAACTCCTCCAGTAGCGGCGCATTGGACTCATACCACTGCGGGCGCTCCCAACCGGCAGCTTCGAAGAAGGCCGCTCCGAGCTCGAGCTCGCGCTCGTAGAAGGGCGAGAGCTTGACCCGGCGGTCTGACTCCCACTGCTCGCCGGGATGGACGATGCCGTACATCTTGTTAAAGCCCTCCCCCGCCCGCGCTCGCACGTGCGCCCGGGTCTTCTGGTGGGGGTAGGCACGAGCGATGTTGGAGTCATAGACGTCGATCTCCGATTCCCCGTGCACCATCAGCTCGGCCACCGTCTTGCCGGCGCCCGGTCCCTCCTTGATCCAGATCGCGGCCGCGGACCACAAACCCCTGACCTCGGGGGTCTCCCCAATTAGAGGCAGCCCGTCATGCGTCACCGAGAGCAGCCCGTTGATCGCGTAGCGCACCCCGACCGACTCGTCCCCGACGATCTCGGGCATGAGCTCCAGGGCCTGCTCAAGCTGGAGCTCGAAGTCATGCTGGGTGAAGGGCAGCTCGGTCGGGCTGAGGGCCGACTCCTCGATTGACGGGATCTCGTCGGCGTCCATCAGGATCGGCCGGTGGGCGTAGGAGCCGATCTCCAGGCCACCCCCGTCCTGGCGCTCGTACATGTTGGTGTCCATGTCGCGGACGATCGGGTAGTCGACGAGCGTTCTCGCGTCCGCGAAGCGGGCCACCGGCCCGATGTCGATCATCTGGTGTACGGCCGGCGTCAACGGCATGCCGGCGCCCGCCATGCGAGCGATCCGCGGGCTCCAGCACCCGCAGGCGATGACCACCCGTTCGGTCTCGATGTCGCCGCGGTCGGTGCGCACGCGAGCGATCCTGCCGTGCTCGGTATCGAGTCCGACGACCTCGGTGTTCGCCGACACCGTCATCCCGGCCTCCACCGCGCGCTCGCGCATGATCGTCGACGCGCGCAGGGAGTCAACGACCCCAGCCCCCGGTGTGTAGAAGCCGCCGAGCAGCAGCTCCTCGTTGATAAACGGCACGAGCTCACGGATTTCTGCGGGTGTGAGCAGCGCCACCGGCTCGATTCCCCACGTGCAGGCCGACACCATGCGGCGGGCGAGCTCCTGCATCCGCTCCTCGGTGCGCGCCACCTCGATCCCACCGCACTCGAGGAACACGTCTAGTTCCTTGTACTGACGCAGGCTCTCGAGCGTTAGCGCCGTCATCTCCTTGGAATGATCGACCGGGAAGATGAAGTTCGAGGCGTGGCCGGTCGAACCCCCGGGGTTGGGCAGCGGCCCCTTGTCGATCAGCGTGATCTCCGTCTCGCCAAGCCGCGTCAGGTGATAGGCGACGCTGTTGCCTACGATCCCTGCCCCGATGACCACGACACGCTTGCGTGACGGCAACGACCTGGATTTCGAAGCGCCCATCAGCGACTGATATATCAGATGCAGGTCAGCGGCGTCAACGCGAGCCGACGAGGGGCGCAACTCGTGGCGGCGGTGGGGGTTTGAGCGGTTGACCCGATTGGGGATACCGCGGACCGCGGGGGCACGGCGCTCAGTCGGCC
>JBAPXO010000546.1:0-5119 GCA_049284255.1 Solirubrobacteraceae bacterium
CTTCAGATCGTTCAGGTTCACGTTCCCGATGGGGCTCGGACATTCCTGACCGATGGCTACGCGCCGACAGTTAGTCCCAACAGTCAGCAACTGGCCTACCTCACTGGAAAAAACGACTCAAAGCTGCTGGTCCGGGATCTCGCGTCCGGAGCGACGCGATCGATCGATCTCGCCCCGTGGATCGATGACAGCGCTGACCTGTTCAACGGCCGGATGGTCTGGCTAGTAGGCGGCTCAACCCTCGCGGTTGTCCCGGCTGACGACGCGATTTCCGATCTGAGCACGACACCCGGCTCGCATCCGGAACGCGCCCACGGATGCGGGGATCGGTCACGATCAGGGTGCGTGATCCTGATCGCTGCTCCCCGCGCCGGGCCGCTGCGCTATCTCAAGCGCGTCAGCGTGCCAGATCTCGATGTCATCAACGTCGCCGCGATTGCCAGTGATGCCGATGACCAGCTGATCCTCGCCACCGACAACGGAACCGGTACGACGCGCATCGGCACGCTCTCGCTGGCCGACAGCACCGCCAGTCTGACCACGTTGTACTCAGTCCCCGGCGCCACGCCCGAAGCTTTTGACTCCACCGGCACCCATATCATCTACTCCAACGAGCATCACCCTCCCGAGCTCATTGCCGCAGTTATCGGTCGTCGGGGGCTGCTCGATCGCCGGGTCCTGGTCCCGAGCGCACGAGAGGTCCAAGCCGACGCTTGGTAACGCACAGCGCCTCACCCGCGACCAGCCCGTCTCAATCGCGGAAGGGTGAGCGAACATCCGGCCCAACACGGGAGTGCTCTCGCCGATACAACGAAGGAGAAGCGAGATCGCTGCGCCCGGGCCTTGAATCGAGGCTCGGCACGGCAGGCTATGCGAACTGGCTGAGGACCTACCAGCCTTCCCTGTAAGTGGAGGGGGTCGGTTTGGCTGGAGGTTCACTGGGCAGCGATCGCGGCCAGAACGTCCAGGCTGGCCGCCCGGCGCGCTGGCCACGTGGCCGCGGCCAAGCCGAGTCCGGCGGACAGGACCACGAAGCCGATCAGGCTCGCTGTGGGCACGCTCACCGTGGTCACGCCGTTGTTGCGCAGCGCGTAGGCGAGTGCGGCACCGAGCAGGGTTCCCCTGACGATGCCCAGGACTCCGCCCAACAGCCCGACGATCACGGCCTCGGAGCGGATCATGGCCCGGACCTGGCGTCGCTTCATCCCTACCGCTCGGAGCAGTCCGATCTCGTGGGTTCGCTCGAACACCGAAAGCATCAGCGTGTTGACGATGCCGATCAGCGCTATCAGGATCGCCAGCGCCAGTAGCACGTAGACGAGCCCGAGGAGCTGGTTGACGCTCGCCTGCTGGGACGCTTCGAACTGGGCCCGAGTTTTCGCGCTTACGTTGGCGTACGGCTCCAGCGCGACGTTGAGCCGCTGGGCGCGGATGCCCGAAGAGCCGCCCAGGAGCACAGCGACTGGGAGCGGGTTGTCGAAGTGGGAGAGGAAGAAGGGGTCGCCCGTGACGTAGCTGCCCAGCAACGGATTCGACTTGAAGATGCCGCCGACCGTCATCGTGGTAGAGCCCGTCTGGGCGAACCTGACCGGGACGGTCGAGCCGACGTGAACGTGGTCCTTGGTGGCGGTGGTCGTGTCGACCAGCAGTTCGCCGGCCGCCATCGCCGGCGCGCCGCTGCCGGCGGTCATGTGCAGGCTGACCGTGCTCGCCAGATCGGCAGGAGTCGCTGCGGTCAACGTTGAGAGCGAACGCCCGACTTCAAACTTGCCCTGGTAGACGACCGTCGTGGTCCTCGCCCCGGGCAGACGGGATACGGCGGGAACCACCGACTTGCTGAATCCGCCCTTGCCGGTAACGATGTAGTCGGCGCTGATGGCGTTGTCGACGCTGGTCTTGGCTGAGGCGCTGAGCGACGCACCCAGTACGGCGATCGACGAGACCAGCGACAGGCCGACCATGAGTGCGGCGGCAGTCTGGGCGGTCCGGCGCGGGTTGCGGGTGGAGTTCTCTCGGCCCAGCCGGCCCGGGACACCGAGCGCTCCGACCAGCGGACGTCCTAGCACGCGTGAGAGCGGACCAGCCAGCAGCGGCGAGAGCAGGCCAGTGGCAATCAGGATGGCCAGCGCGCCGAGGCCAACCATGCCAATCGACGCCCGGCTCATGCCAATCAATACGAGGACGATGCCGGCGACCCCGAGGATCGTTCCGCGCACCACCGTCCGCCGGCGCACCGCCGGGTCCTGTTCGTCGGTTTGCTCGGACAGCGCGGCCACGGGTGCGATCCGCACGGCGCGGCGGGCCGGGACGATCGCCGACAGCAGCGTCACCCCGACGCCGACTGCGATCGCGACGACCGCCGTGCGGGCCTCGAAGACCAGCGGCGCCGAGGGGAGCACGATGCCGAACGCTTTGAGCAGCGCCCTCAGGCCGATCGCGGCGGCCACGCCGAGCCCCAGCCCGATCAGCGACGCAACCAGACCGGTCACCGCGGCCTCGGCCAGCACCGAGCGAAACACCTGCCGCCGGCTGGCCCCGACCACCCGCAGCAGGGCAAGCTCGCGGGTCCGCTGGCCGACGGTGATCGAGAAGGTATTGAAGATCGTGAACCCACCGACCAGCAGCGCGATGAACGCAAAGATCAAGAGCGCGGTCGAGATGAAGGACAGCTCGTTGTTGATCGCGCTCGAGAGCTCGTTGGCGACCGTCTGGCCGCTCACCACCTCGACGCCGGTGGGCAGAATCGCGGCGATGGCCCGCTGCAGCTTGACGGTGTCGGCCCCGTGAGCTGCCAGCACGCTGATCGTGTCGTAGTGACCGCGGGAGTTAAACAGCGCCTGCGCGGCGGTCGGGTCAAAGCCGGCGAGCGTGACCCCGGCCAGATTGTCGTCTGACCCGAACGTAACGAGCCCAGTGATGGTGAACGTCTCAGGCCGGCTGGGCAGGTTCACCAGCACCCGGTCCCCTGGGACGAAGTGGTACTTGGCCGCGGTCGCCTTGTCCATCACCACATCGTCCGCCCTCATGGGCCCATGGCCGGCGACGAGCCGGTAGGGCGACAGCTGGGTATTGGCGTCAAACGCGAACCCGAGCGTCGAGCTGCCACCCGCGCCGATCGCGTCGCCGTTTCGCGCCAGGAACTGGGCATAGCCGGACACCGACCCGAACGCATATGAGACCCCGGGGACACGGCTAACGGAAGCGACAAGCGATCGCGGAAGCAGCTTGCGGTCGGCCGTGCCGTTGACCGTCGCGGGGTTGTTGTTGAAGGCAGCTTTGCCGCGGATCTGGAAGCTGAGGTGCTGGTAGCTGGTGCCGACCAGGTTGTCGAACGTGCGGTTGAGGGTGTCGCCCAGCACGAGCGTCCCAGTGACGAACGTCACCCCAAGCACGATCGCCAGCGCGGTCAGCGCCAGGCGAAGCTTGCGGGCCATCAGGCCCCCGAGCGTGATCCTGCGCATGTCAGTCCCCCAGTCGCTTCATCTGCTCGAGCACCGCGTCGGCCGTCGGCGAGGACAGCTCGGCTACGAGATTTCCGTCAGCCAGGAAGACCACCCGGTCGGCATACGCCGCCGCCAGCGGGTCGTGCGTGACCATCACGATCGACTGCCCGTGCTCGCTGACCGCCCGGCGCAAGAACTGGAGCACCTCCGCCGAGGCGTTTGAGTCCAGGTTGCCTGTCGGCTCGTCGGCGAAGATCAGCTCCGGGCGGCCGATCAGCGCTCGCGCGCACGCCACCCGCTGCTGCTGGCCTCCAGATAGCTCGCCCGGACGGTGCGATAGCCGGTCGGCCAGTCTGAGCTGACCGACCAGAACGTGAAACCACTCACGGTCCACGGCCACGCCGCCAAGGTCGGCCGCGATCGTGATGTTCTCGGCCGCGGTGAGGGTTGGGACCAGGTTGAATGATTGGAACACGAACCCGATCCGGTCGCGGCGCAGCTCGGTCAGAGCGGCGTCGTCGAGCCCGCCGACCTCAAGCTCGCCGATGAACGTGCGCCCGGCGCTTGGGACGTCGAGCCCGGCCATACAGTGCATCAGCGTCGACTTGCCGGACCCGGATGGGCCCATTACGGCCGTAAAGCGAGAGCGTTCGAATTCCACGCTCACTCCGTCCAGCGCGCGCACCTCCACCTCGCCGGTTCCGTAGGTCTTGACCAGGTCGACGGCGCGGGCCGCCGCCACCGTCGAGCGTTGTGAAGTGAGGGTCATCGCCGCCTCGAGTGAATTAGTGAGCATGGCTGCAAACTACGTTCGGGGCTGCTGGTTGTCATCGGTCCGCAGGTCGAACCCGCTACTCCTCCCGTGGGTGGAGACCGACGCGTCCGGTCTCCACCCGTAGGTAGATGACACCCGCACGTAGGCGGCTTATCGTTGCCCGTGGATGATGCGCAGATTCGTCAGGTGGTTTAGACGCAGCTGGATCACCCAGGGAGCCGACGGCGAGGGCACGGCGCCCCTGGAGGCGGTGGCGTGGCGGCTGTTCGGCATGGTCGTGCTGGCAGCGTTCATCGCAATCACGTTTGCGACCCATCCCTACCCGCGGCTGCAAGACCGTGGCGCGCTGATCCTGGCGTCGTTCGTCGCCTTTGTGGTTTTCGCGATCGCAGCGCATCCGGAGCGCACCGAGATGCCGGCCCGCCACCGGATCCCGGCTCTCCTCGGCGTGCTCGTCGCTGCCGGCACGCTGGGCGCCCTGCAGCCCCACGGCGCGTGGATCCTCGGGCCGTACTACGTGGTGATCGTCTCCGCGCTAAACCTCGATCGCCGGAGCGCATGGCTCATGTTTCTCGCCGCGACCGCCCCCTTCGTGGCTGGTTATCTCGCCAAGGGACAGGCCGCCGGCGCCGGCACGTTCATGTCCGGGATTCTGCCCTGGTTCTTCGCCATGCGGCTGCTCAACTACCTCGCCGGGCAGCGCGACGAGTTGCAGGCGTCCCGGGCGGCTGAGGCCCGGGCGGCAGCAGTGGCCGAGCGCGGCCGGCTAGCCCGAGAGATGCACGATGTGCTCGCCCACTCGCTCTCGGCGTTGGCTCTGCAGCTGGAGACCACGCGCCTGCTCGCCCGCGAACGCGGCGTCGGCGACGAGATCACCCGGGCGATCGACCAGGCACATCAC
>JBAPXO010000547.1:0-2249 GCA_049284255.1 Solirubrobacteraceae bacterium
CGGGCACGGCTTCACGATCAGCGGGAACGTGATCGGCCGCCTTTCTGACCCCCGGGAGATCGCCGGGCTGGCGTCGGTCTCGGCCCGCGGCTGCCAGAGTGGGCCCTGGTGGTTCGGCGTCAAGCCGGCGCGCGAATAGCCTGGCTCCAACCATGACGCTGCAGTGTCCAAGCTGCGCGACCGAGGTCCCCGATGGAATGCAATTCTGCGGGGCCTGCGGCGCGGAGCTTCCGGCTCGCTGCCGCGCGTGCGGGACCGTGGCTGCGGCTGCCTCGCAGCGCTTCTGCGGAGCGTGCGGGACTCCCTTCCAGCAGCCCACCGCGCCGCCGCGTGAGCGGAGGCTCGTCTCGGTTCTGTTCTGCGACCTCGTCGGCTTTACGAGCTTCAGCGAGTCCAGGGATCCCGAGGACGTGCGCGACATTCTCGAGCACTACTTCAGGGCCGCCCGTCGCGTCGTGGTCTCCTACGGCGGCACGATCGAGAAGTTCATCGGCGACGCCGTGATGGCCGTTTGGGGTACGCCGGTCACCCTCGAAGACGACGCCGAACGGTGCGTGCGCGCGGCCCTGGATCTCACGGCAGCGGTGAGCGACCTCGCGGAGAGGCTCGCGATCCCCGAGTTCGCGCTCCGGGCCGGGATCCTCACGGGAGAGGCCGCGGTCGATCGCAACGCCGTCCATACCGGGATGGTCATCGGGGACGCGGTCAACACGGCGTCGCGGATCCAGTCGCTGGCCAAGCCCGGAACCGTGCTCGTCGACGATGTCACCCGGCAGGCGACCGAGCGCGCGATCAGCTACGAGACGGCTGGCATCCACGCCGTGAAGGGCAAGAGCGCGGGGATTCGGGTCTGGCGCCCGACCCAGGTTGTCTCCAGGCGCGGAGGGACGGGCGCGGTCGAGCCGCCGCTGGTCGGCCGCAACGCCGAACTGGGATTGATCACCGACGCCGTCGATGAGCTTCTCGCCTCTGATCCCGGAAACGGAATTGTCACCGTGATCGGCGGCGCCGGGCTGGGCAAGACGCGTCTCGCGCTCGAGGCGGAGCGCTACAGCGACGCGCTCGCCGATCGTGTCCGCTGGCTCTACGGCCGCGCCCTGGCCTTCGGGGAAGGGGCTGGCGTAAGCGCGCTCGCCGAGGTCATGCGAATGGCGGCCGGGATCCGCCTGGAGGAGCCATCGGCCCACCAGCAAGAGACCGTCGACCGGTGGGTGGGAGATCTCTTCCAGGCGTTCCCGGACGAGCAGCCCCGCGCGGCGGCGGCGGTCAGGCGGCTCCTCGCCCTCGACGACGGCGAGGAGCTGATCGAGCAGGGCGAGCTGTTCTCCGCCTGGCGCCTGGTGCTCGAGCGGCTGGCCGCGCGCCGCCCGCTCGTCCTTGCTCTGGAAGAGCTCCATCAGGCTGACCAGGGGCTGCTGGACTTCATCGCCCATCTGCTCGAGTGGGCGCCCCAGGCGCCGGTCCGCGTTCTGGCGTTCGGGCGCCCCGACTCCGGGCTTGAATCGCTTGTGCCGCTCGGCCGATCGGTCACCCTGGCTCCCCTCACCGACCCGCAGATGGAGGCGCTGGTGCTGGGCGCCGTGGGCGATGCTCCGCCCGAGCTGGTTGAGGCGGTATGCGCCGACGGGGGCGGGGTCCCGCTGTACGCCGTCGAGACCCTCCGCTCGCTGCTCGACAGTGGTGTCCTGGCGGCCGAGGACGGTCATTACGTGGTCCGGGGAACGCTCGGTGAGCTCGCCATCCCGCCGACCCTCCGGGCGCTCGTCGCTTCGCGCCTGGACCGGCTCGGCCAGCTCGAGCGCCGCGTGCTCACCTGCGGCGCGGTGCTCGGCGAGCGCTTCCCGGCGGTGGGGGCCGCTCAGCTCGCCGGGGTTGAGGAGGGTGACGCCCGGACGCTGCTCGATGCGCTCGTGGCCAAGCAGCTGCTGAGCCTGGAGATGGCGCCCCAGTCTCCGTCGCGGGGGCAGTACGCGTTCCTCCAGGGCCTGGTTCGCCGCGTGCTCCTCAACACGCTCTCGCGCCGCGTGCGCCGCGGACTTCACCTGACCGCGGTCGACTACCTGTCCCAGGGCGCGCCGGAGCCCGAGCTGGCCTCCGTCCTCGCCGGTCATCTCCTGACGGCCGCCGAGCTGGATCCGACCGCACGCGATGCGGCTGCCATTCGCACGCGTGCGGGCGTCACCCTGCGAGAGGCGGCGGAGCGAGCGGCGGCGGTGGGAGCCTCCGAGCAGGCGCTGTCGTTCTTTGAC
>JBAPXO010000548.1:0-5708 GCA_049284255.1 Solirubrobacteraceae bacterium
CTTCTGCACCGCCTCGATCACCTTCGCCATGCTGAAGGTCTTGCCCGAGCCGGTGACGCCCAGCAGCACCTGGTCGCGCTCATCGGACCGCACGCCGGCAAAGCGGCGTCGGCCCCACCCTCTCGGGCGGCCTGGGCAAAGGAGCACGCCACTCAAGCGGCCCTCGTGGCCGGCGTGATCGCCGGCGGCGCGGTCAGGCTCTTGAGCGGTCGCGGTCGCCGTCGCTGAACGTAGGTCCCCGAGCACCGCTGCGGCGGCGCTGCGGCTTTCTCTATAGGGGTCGCGGGTGCTGGCTCGGCGGGCTGGGGTGTGCGAACTTCAGCTGGGGAAGGGAAGGCGGGGCCTATAGCTGGCGTTTTGACCCACACTCCGCCGGTCTCCGGGAGGTGTGGGAAAACACGGGCGAAGATCGCATTCTTTGGTCCACGCCCCGTACGACGATCCGCGGCGTGGTCGATTCCGTCCCTATGGCCGCTTCGCCCCACGCGCCAGCCGACCCCGGCCGGCACTGTACGCTCGGCCGGGGCCGCGTAAAGCGATAAGGCACCGAGACTGAGTCCCAAGGTTCTGATCAGGAGCATCCGAGCGGGCATCCTCGCCGTGTTGGTCCTTGCTGCCGCCACGGGACCGCTCACGCCGGCCGCCCAAGGCGACGGCGATCCCGGCAGCGACGTTCTCGTCTATCAGCCTCTGTTCGTCGGTTCGGACGCCGGTCTCTCGGTCGCACAGCAGCTCAAACTGGGAAGCGCGCTGCGCACGGCAGCACGTCGTGGCTTTCCGATCCGCGTCGCGATCATCTCCAGCCGCTCGGACCTGGGATCGGTGACCGCGCTCTGGCGCAAGCCCCAGGCCTATGCCCGCTTCCTCGGATACGAGCTCTCGCTCGCCTACAAGCAGCGGCTGCTGGTGGTGATGCCCAACGGCTTCGGCTTCAACTTCCCGGGCCACTCGTCGGCTCCGGCCGCCCGCGAGCTCACCCGCCTGCAGATCAGGCCCGGAGGCGGCGGTCAGGCGGCCGCCGCCATGATGGCTGTCCAAAAGCTCGCCGCCGCCTCCGGGGTGACTTTGAGCAGCCCCGCAGCCACCATCACCCCAGCGGCCCCGTCACCGGCGGGCAGCAGTCAGACCAGCCCGCCGGCAACGGGAACTGGTCGTCATCTCGACACGACCGTCGCCGAGGTCGTCGTCGCGCTCGCCCTCGTCGGAGCCGTGTTCTTTCTGGCCTGGCGCCGGCGGCCACGCCGCCCCATAGTGGGCTCCGGCTCGCCGGCGGCTGGGGTGGGCAAATCGCGGCCTCGCCTCTCGGCCAGTCGCATGCTCGTGGTCGTAGCTGGGACAGCCGTCGTGGTCGCCATCCTCGCCGGAGCGCACTTCATCGACAGCGGCGGCCTGGGACCACATAGCGAAGCCAGCGATCTGGCCTCGAATCCGGACCTCGACCCCGGCACGCCGCTCTCCAAGCCGGCTCCCGATTTCACGCTCAGCGACCAGTTCGGCCATCCGGCCACGTTGACCGCCTATCGCGGGAAGGTCGTGCTGCTGGCTTTCAACGACTCGGAGTGCACGACCATCTGCCCGCTTACGACTTCGGCGATGCTCGACGCCAAGCGGATGCTCGGCGCCGCGGGATCCCAGGTCCAGCTGCTGGGGATCGACGCGAATCCCAAGGCCACCTCGATCGAGGATGTCCTCAGCTACTCCCAGCTGCACGGGATGACCCACGCCTGGCGTTTCTTGACCGGATCACTGCCCGCCCTCAAGCGGGTCTGGAAGGCCTACGGAGTCGAGGCGGAGGTCCAGCGCGGGATGATCGAGCACACGCCCGCCCTGTTCGCGATCGATCCCCAGGGACGCCTGCGCCGCCTGTACATCACCCAGCAGACCTATGCCGCGGTCGGTCAGCTCGGCCAGCTCCTCGCCCAGGAGGCGTCGGGCCTGCTCCCGGGGCATCCCGCCGTTCACTCCCATCTCTCCTACTCGACGATCTCCGGGATCAGCCCGCGTACACCGACCACCGCTCCCCTCGTCGGGGGCGGCCAGACCATCCTCGGCCCCTCTCGCGCCGCCCACCTGTACTTCTTTTTCGACACCTGGGATCAGGAGGTCACGGGCCTCGCCGGCGAGCTCGATGCCCTCAATCGTTATCAAGCTACTTCCGGACGAGCCCAGCTCCCGTCTCTGACCGCGGTCGACGAGGGCAGCGTCGAGCCCGCGGCGTCGGCGCTGCCGGCCTTCCTCAAGACGCTCGCGCATCCCCTTCGTTATCCGGTGGCGATCGACCGCACCGGTCGGATCGCCGACGGCTACGAGGTCCAGGGCGAACCCTGGTACGTCCTCACCTCTGCCTCGGGTCAGATCCTCTGGTACGACAGCTCGGTCCGGCTCTCGCAGGCGCAGCTGTTCCGGCAGGTCCGGGCCGCCCTGACCAAGGCACCGGCGAGCGCGATGACCGCGGCGGCCGCCGGCCGCGCACTCAGCGGTTCACCGGCTCCGCTGGCCTCCCTGCACGAGCAGGCGGGCCGGTTGATCGGCTCAGAGTCGGCGCTGGCAGCGCGGATCCGAGCCCTGCGGGGCTATCCGATCGTGATCAATGCCTGGGCCTCGTGGTGCACGCCGTGCCGGTCGGAGTACCCGTTGCTGGCGAGTGCCTCGCAGCGCTACGGGCGCTCGGTGGCGTTCCTCGGTGCCGACACCGACGACTCGGCCGGCGACGCTCAGCAGTTCCTCACGCAGCACCCGGTCAGCTACCCGAGCTACCAGTCCACCAGCGGCCAACTCCACGGACTCCTGGCGGGCGGGCTCGAGGGATTGCCGACGACGATCTTCATCGGCCGGACGGGCAAGGTGGTCAGCGTGCACACTGGCCAGTACGACTCCCAGGGGTCACTGGACGGCGACGTTCAGAGCTACGCGCTCGGCGGCTGAGCTCCTGACGCCGGGACTCGGTCAGGCGCTCGCTGTCGGATCGGGCAGTTCGACGATCTGCGACCAGTAGAGCCCGACCGTCCGCATGACCTCCGCGAGCTTGGAGTGACTGACGGGCTTGGTGATGTAGGAGCTTGCTCCGAGTTCGTAGGCGCGGCTCACGTCCCCGGCGTCGCTGGATGTCGTCAGCACGACTACGGGAATCCGTCGCAGGGAGTCGTCGGCCTTGATCTCTGCCAGGGCTTCTCGCCCATCCTTCCTGGGCATGTTCAAGTCAAGGAGGATGATCGAGGGGCGGGGCGCCGAGCGCGGAGAATCCGAATAAGCGCCGTCCTGGCGCAGGTAGTCGAGCAAATCCTGACCGTCGACAACGAACCTCATCTTCTCCGCCAAGCGCTCATCCTGCAGAGCGTCACGCGCCAGCTCGCGGTCGTCCTCGTCGTCATCAGCCATCAAGATCGTTATTGCCCGGCCTGACCGCTCTAGCGCATGCATAAAGCCCTCCTGTCGGAATAGCCTAGGGGTTGCAGCGGCCACGGCGGACCCAAGACAGGGGATTCCTCGGAATCTCGTTAATGTCTTCAAGGTCCCCCGGAGACTCCCGCTTCCGATGGGCCGGCGCCGAAATCAGCGCTGAACACTTGCTACCCGATGTTCGCGCCCGCCAAGCCCGGGGGTATCACTGGGTTGTCGACGGCTCGGGTTCTGTCGACGGATCAGGCCGTGGCGGCGTCGCGGCCCGAGGCTTGAGCTATCGTCCGATAGCGATGGTTTTCCGCGCCGGACGGCGATCTGCGGTGCGCGCCTATGGGCAGGTGTTGTTGCTGGCACCCGCGGCCTTCGCGGTGCACCAGCTGCGCTACACGCTCGCCTATGGGAGCGCCACCGGCAGCGAGCTGCAGCGCACCGGTCACTCCTACCTGCACTCCGTGGTGCCCTGGCTCGTGTTCCTGATGGCTGTGGCCGCGGGCTGCTTCCTCCGCGGGCTCGGTCGGGCGCTCTCAAATCAAACTTCGGCGACGAGGTTCACGGTCTCGTTCACCGCGTTGTGGCTCGCCTGTACGGCCGCGTTGATCGGGATCTTCGCCTGCCAGGAGCTGCTCGAGGGAATCTTCGCCACTGGGCATCCCGCCGGGCTGGCCGGGGTGTTTGGGTACGGCGGCTGGTGGTCGTTGCCGGCGGCCGTTTGCCTCGGACTCGTCCTCGCCGCCGTTTTCCACGGCGCCCGGTGGGTGATCGACGAAGTCATTCGCCGCTGCGGCCAGGGTCTGCCAGCCGCAGGCCCGCGGGCGGGCGCCGCGCCACGTCCCGCGGCCGGCTTCGTTCACGCCCCCGAGCCGCTGCTCGCAGGCTGGAGCAGCCGAGGTCCGCCAGCCTGAGAACCGGCGAGCGTCGCCGTCAGACGACGGCGGCAGCCGCCCTAACCATCTCGGGAATCGTCTTTTAGTCCCGTTCGCTGCGCAGCCATGGGCACTTTGAGTGCCTCTGGCGCGTTGGTCGTTGGGCATGGCGTGGTTTCCGAGAACTCCGTGGACCTCGAACTTGAGGAGTGCATCAGGTGAGCACGAGTACCGCCAGGCTTTCCACTGGCGTCCGCGGCAACTCCGTCTGGAGACAGCTGCGGGCCTATTTCTGGGCCGACAATCGCCGCGCGGTTCAGACCGTCCTCGGTCTGATCTGGCTGCTCGATGGCGGCCTGCAGTTTCAGTCGTTCATGTATTCCAAGGGCTTTATCCAGCTGCTTACCGGGCAGGCCGCGGGCCAGCCCGGCTGGTTGGCCGACAGCATCAATTGGGCGGCTGGGATCGCCAACGGGAACCTTGCCGTCTTCAACACCCTGTTCGCCCTGACCCAGGTGACCATCGGACTCGGCCTGCTCTACCGGCGAACCGTCAAGCCCGCCCTGGCGCTCTCGTTTGCTTGGGTCCTGGTCGTCTGGTGGTTTGGCGAGGCCTTCGGGATGTTGTTCATGGACATGGCCCAACCCCTGACCGGGGCGCCGGGCGCTGTTGTCCTGTACGGCCTGGTAGGGCTGATCGTCTGGCCGGGACGAGGTCCCGGCGGCCTGCTCGGCGTGCGCGGAGCGAAGATCATGTGGGCGGCGCTGTGGTTGGCGATGGCATGGTTGTGGCTGCTGGCTCCCAGCAGCAGCGCGAACGCCACGCACGACGCCCTGATCTCGGTCGACACCGGGATGGGATGGCTCAACGCCCTGCAGAACAACGCGGCCGTCGCCGCCAAGGGCAACGGCCTGGTGATCGCGCTCGTGCTTGCCGCGGTTTCGGCGGCGATCGGGATCGCGGTCGCCGCCGACTGGCGCCCCCGCTTCTTCCTCGGCCTGGCGATCGTTCTCAGCCTCGTCTACTGGCTCCTGCCTCAGGGCCTGGGCGGCATCTTCGCCGGAGGCTCCACCGACCCCAATGCCGGCCTGCCGTTCGTGTTGCTGGCCTGCGCGATGTACCCGCTAATCACACCTCGCGCCGAGGCTCATCCGCCGGCGCGGCTGCGAACTGCCACCCAAAATGACTAGGAGACATGTGATGCACAAGCAACACCCTCGCGACGGTCATCGGCCGCTCGCGCTCGTTCGCCGCCGGCGCGCGTCGGTCGCGCTGGCGGGCGTCGTCTGCCTGCTCATCGCCGGGTGCGCCGGATCCAACCGCCCCGCGATGAGCACGTCGGCGTCAAGCGGCTCGGGGTCGGGCAGCGGCATGTCCGGCATGAACATGGGCAGCTCGTCCACCACCGCCGGCGCCGCGGCAAGCTCCGGTTCGTCGCCTAAG
>JBAPXO010000549.1:0-2665 GCA_049284255.1 Solirubrobacteraceae bacterium
GGATGTGCCCGGGCCCGTGCGTGAGCGCCAAACACGGATCGCCTCGCGGATGCAGGGCCTCCGCATGGGCGCAGGCGTTTGGACTCCGAGCTGGCTGTCTGCCGTCCGTAGCGCGACCGCCGATCAGCTTGACGAGTTCAAGCGCCTCTACGGGTCTCCACCCTCCCACGTCGACGGGCACGAGCACGTGCATCAGTCCCTCCCGGTGCTGATGGCCGGCTGCCTGCCATCGGGGACGAAGATCCGTCCCGCGCTCACCTTCATGCCGGGAGAGAAGCGCGCGGCCAACCGCGCCGCCCGGTCAATGGCCAATCGGCTGGAGCGCGTTCGTTTCCGGATGCCGCGTTACTTCTTCTCGCTGCGCGACATGCATCCCGACCTGGGCGGGCGGGATCTCGACGAGAAGCTGGCGCTGTCGAGCGGCGCCGCCGTGGAGGTCATGACCCACCCCAGCTGGGACGACGAGCAGGCCGTGCTGCTGGACGCGGACTGGCGGGGGCGGATCGCCTTGCGGCCTCTGGGCAGCTACCGCGATCTGTAGCCGTCGTCGCTAGCCGTAGTAGCCGAGGGATCCGCGGGCGCCCCCGACGAGGACCAGACCCAGCGTGCTCACGCCGGTCTGATCGACGACCCGGCGGGTGCGGGCCAGGGCGGTTCGCTTGGTGTGACCGATGTGGGCGACGACGAGCGCTCGGTCGACCATCGGCGCGAGCACTGCGGCGTCGCTGACAACGCCGATCGGCGGGGTGTCGAGCAGCACCACGTCGGCGCTCGCGCGCAGGTCCACGAGTAATGCGGCCATCGCCTGTCCGGCGAGCAGCGACTGGGGGTTGCCAAGCTTGACGCCGGCGGGGAGCACGTTCAGTCGCGACTCGGGCGCACGCACGACCGTGTTGGCATGCTCGGCGGCGCCCACGGGCTCCTCGACGCGTCGCGGCATCGGCCGCAAGCTTCGGAAGTCGACCGCCATCGTCTCGGCGTCGGCAAGCTCGTGGCTTCCGGCGAGGATCGATGAAACCCCCTCGCCGGCGCCGAGCCCGAGCAGCTCGGCGAATCGGGGACGCCGAAGGTCGGCCTCGACCGCGATGACGCGCAGCCCCAGGTCGGCCAGCCCAGCGGCCAGCCCGAGGGTGATCGTGGTCTTGCCGTCCCGCGGGCCGGGAGAGGTGACCATCACGATCTGTGCCCGCGGATCGGCCCTGACCCGAGCACTGACGCTGACAGCCAGCGACCGGTACGCCTCGGACTGCTCTGACTCGATCTCAATCAGCGGATGGCGGCGAACGGCGTTGCGGCGCTTGGCCTTCATCGACGGTTCCGGGATCCGGGCCAACACGTCGAGTCCGGCTACGCGCTCGGCCTCCTCCTCATCGCGGACATGGCGGTCCAGGAGGTCGAGGACGACCGCCAGCACGACGCCCACGATCAATCCGACAAGCAGCGCGATCAACGCGTTGCTCAGAGGCTTGGGCGAAGACGGGGATTGCGGCACGGTGGCCTGCTGGCTGACCTGGGCATCCGAGGTCTGAACCGAGCTGTAGACCTGGAGCTGCTGGAGGCGGGACTTCAGCTCAGTGCGCACCGGGCCCTTGCCGGCCGTGGCGAGCTGGCTCTTGACGAGACCGATGGCCTGTTCGATCGCGGCTCGTGACACCGTCAGGCGGTACTGGACGTACTCATCGGCGAAGGCGTTGGCGATGGCGGCCGCTTGCTCGGGGCTTGAGTCGGTGACCGCGACGTCGACCAGGTTCGTGGTGCCCTCGACCGAGGTGCTGACCTTGGTCAGCAGCTGCTCGTCGGTTTCGCCGAGTTTGAGGGCGGCTCGCACCTTGGCCAGGACCGGCGCCTCCGTGATCTGGGAAACCTCGGTATTGAGATCGCGCTCGGGGTCGGCGGGAGTGACGCTGGAAGCCGGGTTGAGCAGCTGGTCGACCGGGTTGGACGGAAGCAGCAGGACCGTGGCCGTAGCCGTGTATTGCTTCTGCGCGGTCTCGCTGAGCACCAGGCTCACGATGACCGCGAGGATGGGCACGATGATGATCAGTCGCAGATGGCGGCGCAGCGCGGCCATGGTGTCCGCAAGCTGATCGGTCATCATCGTTTCTGAGCCCCGTCGACCCGGAGCGTCTTCGGTATTTCCACTCGGGGTCACGCGCGTCCTTTCGCTGCATTGCGGCCGCCGACCCGCACTCATCGGGGCCGACCGACTCTCTGTGCACTATCGGCTCGCAAATAGCTGTGAAAAGCTCCAAATCCTTTTTGCAGAGGTTCTGGCCCGCGGATTGGACACCGATCATTCGGACATGCGTCTGACCCGCGGATTTGGCACCGATCAGTCGGACATGCGTCCAGGCTCGCTGCGATCGCAACCTGACGCGGCGGAGCACGGCGCCCCGTCGCTGGCAGCCCCATCCGTCCCAGCAACCGGAGTACGGGAGCCGACCGGCTTGCGTCCCGAGCGCCTTCTCGATCTCGTGCTCGCCGTCGTTCTGCTGGTGTGCCTGTCACCGGTATTGCTGATCACGGCGCTCGCCGTCAAGCTGGACTCACGCGGTCCGGTTCTGTTTCGCCAGCGGCGAATCGGCCTCGGCCAGCGCACGTTCACGATGTTGAAATTCCGTTCCATGGCGGCCAACGCCGACTCCGAGGCTCACCGCCGCTACAT
>JBAPXO010000550.1:0-3969 GCA_049284255.1 Solirubrobacteraceae bacterium
GCCTGCACTCGCTCGACCGCGTGGCGCAGATTGACGGCCGTCGGCCGCGCGCCGATCAGCGCCTCACACGCGCGCTCGAGCCCGAGGGGGTCGCGCATCAGCTCGAGCGCGACGCCGTATGCGCCAGCGACCCCGATCAAAGGCGCGCCGCGGATGCTCAGCCGCCGCAACGCCGACACGACATCGCCGGCGCTGCGGAGCTCGAGCTCTACCTCGTGCCCGGGAAGCCGCGTCTGATCGAGCGCCCACAGGGCGCCGTCGCGGTAGGTGACCGCGACGAGCTCGGTGGGGTCAGCGTCAGAGACGATTCTCGATTGACAGCGGCGCCGACTCGACCGCCGGCGCCTCGGGCGCGGGCTGCTCTTCGGCGGGCGCGGCCTCGAGGCCGAGGGTCGTCGCGAGCTCACCGGTCTGGTACATCTCGCTGACGATGTCGCAACCTCCGACGAGTTCGCCGTCGACGAATAGCTGCGGGATGGTTGGCCACTCGGAAATTGCCGAGAGCTCTTGGCGGATCCGCGGATCGGGGAGGATGTCGACCGCGGCGAAGGGGGCGCCGAGCGACTGCAGGATCGCCACCGTCCGGGCGGAGAAGCCGCACGCCGGCGCCTCCGGATTGCCCTTCATGAACAGGATCACGGGGTTTTCGTCGATCGCTTCCTGGATCGCCTCGCGCATCGGATTACTGGCTTGATCGCTCATCGAGTCTCCTCGGTTTCCGAAGTTCTTGTCTGGATCGAAAGCGCGTGGATCCGGCCGCCCAGCTCGGCCCCGAACACGTCGTAGACGAGCCGGTGCTGGGCGATGCGCGGCATCCCCGCGAACGCCGAGGCGCTCACGACCGCATTGAAGTGGTGGCCGTCCCCGGTGACGCTGGCCACGGCGCCGGGAATCCCCGCCTCGATCCTCTGCTTGAGTTCCTCCGGGGTGGCGGACAGGGTGTTCTCTGGAGTTGCGGACACGTGGTTAAGCGTAGCGAGCGTCGGGTGCATGGCTATACTTCCTGAAGCATGATCACCCTCACCGACAAAGGTGCCGAGAAGGTCCGCGAGTTTCTCTCAGCCCAGGACGCGGTGGCCACGACGGCCGGTCTGCGGGTAGGCGTCCGCGGAGGCGGCTGCTCGGGCTTTCAGTACGCGCTCGCTTTCGACGAGCAGCGTGACGGGGACACCGTGATCGAGGACAGAGGCATTCGCCTGCTGGTCGACACCCCGAGCCTTCCCTACGTGAAGGGCTCGGTCATCGACTTCGTAGACGGACTCCAGGGCGCGGGCTTCAAGGTCGAAAACCCCAACGTCATCGCCGCCTGCGGTTGCGGCTCTTCCTTCCGCGTCGCGGAAGAAGAAGAGGTCTCGGCGGTCTAACGGCCTCCGGGTCTCGGGGGCCCGGTCGGCCCTCGCCCCGATCAAATCGGCGTCGTGTGCAGTGAGCGCCACAGGAACAGGCTCGCCGTGGTGCGGTAGGGCCGCCAGGGCTCGGCGATCGCCTCCACCTCCTTCGGGCTGGGCATCTTGGGCAGCCCGAAGGCGACCATGACCGCGCGACGGATCCCGAGGTCCCCGCTGGCCACGACATCCGGACGCTGGAGGTGGAACATCAGGAAGATGTCGGCGCTCCACTGTCCGATGCCCTTGACGGCCACGAGCCTGGCGATCACCTCCTCATCGGGGAGCTCGGCGAGCTTGTCGAGCTCCAGCGAGCCGTCGAGCACGTGCTCGGCCAGCGAGCGCAGGTACTTGATCTTGGCGTGGGAGAAGCCGGCCGCGACGCGCAGCTCTTCGGGATCATCGGCCAGTACCTCCTCGGGAGTGGGGAGGCGACCCCCGAACCGGGCGGTCAGGCGCTTGAAGATCGCGTCGGCCGCGCGGGTTGAGAGCTGCTGACCGACGATGGCCCGCACCAGCACGCCGTAATGGACTGAGGGGCGGCCACGCCGCGGGTCGCCGGCGTCGGCGCCGAGGCTGTCGATGAGCTTTCGCAGGATGGGGTCGCTGGCGCGCAGGTGCGCCACCGCCTCGGCTTGGCCGGGCTCGATGGTCGCGGTCACGACGCCGTCGCGCTCAGCTGGTGGCGGTCAACGAGAGCGCTGCGCCGTCGAGCGCGCCCAGAGCCCGCTCGACCGAGCATGAGATGCACGTGAACGTCGGCGTATCGCGCAACGTGTAGGAGCTCGACTCGCTTGTCCGCAGCCGCTGGACGAGGTCCAGGAAGTCGGCCGGGTTGTCGGACTCGAAGGCGACCACGAACTCCTGATCGTCCAGACCGAACGAGTAGCTGGTGTTGAGGTCGACCGAGGGGTATTCGCGCCCGATCTTGATGTGCTCTTGCATGATCCGCCAGCGCTCGTCCGACGGCAGCCGATACCACTCCCGGGTCTTGACGAACGGGTAGACGAACAGGTACTTGCCGTGGGCGGGGCGAACCTCGAGGCGCGACTCCTCGGAGTATTCGGAAGGCTTGGTCATGGCGAGCATCGAATACGGCACGGTGCACCACTTCATCAGCCCGCTCTGGGCCAAAACGACGTGGAACTCGTGGATGCGCTCCAGGTTCTGGGCCTGTGAGAGCAACATCAGGTCGGCGTCGCCGCGGGTCCCGACCAAAGAGAAGGAACGCAACAGATGACCGTCGGAAAAATCGTCGCAGGCGGCGATGAACTCTCGCTTATCCGCGGCGCGACGCTCCTCGTCCAACCGCCGCCAGGCTGGATCCACCTTCAGGAAGGTGTACTTGACGAAGTGACGAATGGGCACGCCAAGTCGATGATAGGGGACAGAAACCCTGATTCCGTGGTGGGGTAGAGGGTAGAATGCCCAGGATGCGTATAGCGCTGGTGTCCCCGTACTCATGGACGTATCCGGGGGGCGTCACCCGGCACATCGAAGCGCTGGCCGAGCGCTTCATCGAGGAGGGGCATCACGTGCGCGTGCTGGCGCCGTATGACCCTGCAGGCACGCTCTCAACGGCGCTTCATCGCGGCGCGCACCCCCAGCCGCTGGACGCACCCGATTATCTGATTTCGCTCGGCCGGACCGTCGGTTTCAAGGCCAACGGCGCCGTGTCGAACCTCTCGATCACGCCCTACGGCGTAGCCACTCTGCACAAGGAACTGCGAACCGGCGGCTACGACGTGGTCCACATCCACGAGCCGGTCGCCCCGCTCATGGGCTGGGTGGCGACCGATTGGACGCGCCTGCCGCTGGTCGGCACTTTCCACTCCTACTCGGAGAGCCACATCTCCAATGGTCTGGCCAACGCCATGGGCGCGCGCCGGGTGCTCAATCACCTGCACGTGCGCATCGCCGTCTCCGAAGCCGCCGCGTGGACCGGCCGGCGTTTTTTCGGCGGTCACTACCGGGTGATCCCCAACGGGGTGCACGTCGACCCCGAGGTGGCCGCCCGATCCGCGGCCGCCGAGCCCGCGGATCGCTTGCGGATCGTGTTCGTCGGGCAGGCCGTGGAGCGCAAGGGCCTCCCGCTGCTGCTGCGCTCCTTCGAGGCTCTGCGCGAGCACATTCCGACCGAGCTGACGGTGATCGGGCCCAGCCGCGAGGAGCTCGCCCCGTTGATGCTCGACGATCGCGACGTGCGCGTCCTGGGCAAGGTCGACGACGCCCGCAAGCATGAGGAGCTCGAGCGTGCCGACGTCCTGTGCGCCCCCTCGCTGCGCGGGGAGAGCTTCGGGATGGTGCTGACCGAGGCGTTCGCCTCTGGCACCACCGTCGTCGCCTCGGACATCGGCGGCTACCGCGACGTCGTGCGCGACGGAGTCGATGGCATCCTCGTCCCGCCGGCCGACCCCCAGGCGCTCGCCGAGACGCTGCGCGATCTCTGGGATGAGCCCGTCCGCCGCGCTGAGATGGCGCGGGCGGCCGCCGCCGACGTGCAGCGCTTCGCGTGGCCGCGCGTCGCCGACGAGGTCATGCAGGCCTACGAGGACGCGATCGCGACCCCCGCGCCGCAGACCGC
>JBAPXO010000551.1:0-3341 GCA_049284255.1 Solirubrobacteraceae bacterium
TTGGGATATGCGGCTTCGTCCCACCCGCCCAGATCCCTGATCGTGTCCGCGCGCCAGACGCCGGTGAAGCCGGAGTCGGTCTCGGTCTCGTGATCGAGCTCGCGCCTGAAATTCGAGCCTCCGATGCCCAGCACGGTGCCCAGGGCCGTGGCCACCCGGCGGGACCACCGATCCGTGCCGACGGCGATCTGTGGCCCACTGACCGCAGCGATGTCTCCGCGCCGCAGGCGGGCGACGCCGGTGCGCAGGTAGGCGGGCGGGTACAAGGCGTGGGCGTCCATGCGGGCGATGAATTCCCCCTGGGCAACGGCCAGGGCGACGTTCAGCGCCGCCGAGGTGACGCGTCTGGGGTTGTCGAGCACGTGGATCCGGTGATCGTGGTCGGCAGCCCGCTCCAGCAACGTCCGAGTCGCATCGGTCGAGGCGCCGTCCACGAACAGAAACTCGATCTCGCCGCCCGGGTCAGCCTGCTCGCGAAACCGGCGCAGGACCTCGTCCAAGCCGTGTTCCTCGTTGAGGACCGGAGTCAGCACGCTCACCAGCACGCCGTCGGGGGAGGCTTGTCGCTCGGGTCTGGAGTCGCTGGTCATCTCGGTCCGGCGCCGGCGCCGGGGTCCGCCGCCTGGCGCGGCGACTGATCCTAGACGCCCCGAGGACCCCAATACGCTCGCCGGCGCTGCGCACGAGCAGCGCCGGCGAACACCTAGTTCAGCCGCCGAAGCGGTGCTGCAGGGCCATCACGTCGTTGACGTACTGCTGGGTGTCTGAGTACAGCCCGTGCTCGCGGACCGACTCGAGGCCCTGGTAGTAGCCGGCGGCAGCCAGCGCCGGATCGCCGCCGGTCTGGTCGAGCAACGAGTGCAGCAACAACACACCGCCGCGGACGTTGTCGGCCGCCGAATCAGGCGAGAGCGGTGGCTTCACGGCCAGCGTTTGGCCGATGTAGTTCCAGGTGCCGGGCTCGATCTGCATCACGCCGGTGGCGCCGGTGCTCGACACCTCGTCGTTGTTGAAGCCGCTCTCCTGCTCGCCGATCGCCTCGGCGAGTGAGGGGGAAACGCCGTTCTCGGCCGCCACTGACCCCACGTAAGAGGGGCTGACGGTCTCCGCCGTGGGGACGGCACCGCTGGAGGGCGCCTCCCCGGTGGAGGCGGGCGCCGACGACGCATCGGAGACGGGCTGCGCGCTCGGAGACGCAGCAGCGCCGCCGACGCTGAGGGTCGCGCCGGCGACGAGCAGGCCGGCGGGATCGAGACCATTCTCGGAGGCCAGCTGATCTACCGATGTGCCATAGCGCGCGGCGATCGCCGACAGGGTGTCTCCGGGCTCTACCAGGTACCCACCGCCGCTCGTTGCCGAGGACTCGGTGGGGGTGGATTCGGCGGGGGCGGACTCGGTGGAGCCGGCGATCGCGGACTCCCCCGGCGTCGAGGACACATCGCTGGCCGGGGTGGCTGACTCGCTCTGGGGCGGGATGGCTATCGAGGAGCCGGCGGTCAGCTCAGAATCTGGAGAGAGGCCGTTGGCGGCCGCGAGCTGGTCGACCGACAGGCCGTCAGCGGCGGCTACCGAGTAGAGCGACTCGCCGGGAGCGATGGTGTGATCGAAGGCGGCCGAGGCCGCGGTGGGCAGTACGAGGGCTAGGGCCGCGACCACCAAGGTGAGGAGCAGTTTTCTGGAGTACATGGCGCGACAGTGTCCACCGTCGCGCCCCTCACGGAAACTCCTGCAATCACCGTTTCAGCGTGCAAGGCGGCTGTCACGCAGCGGCACTTGCAACCAGCGAACTTCCGGGCAGCACCAGTGAGCCGTCGCTGGTCTCGAATTGCTCGGCGGCAGCTCCGATCCGCTCGGTGACGGCAGCACGCTGGCGGTCGTCAAGCTCTCGAAACACGGTGCCGAGCATCGGCGACATCTCGAAGGTCTCCTGCACGTACTCCTTAAGCGTCGCAAACCGGCGCTCCACCCCGACCCGTGCGACGGTGACCTCGACGAACCCCGCTCCTTCCAAGAGCTCTTGCAGGCGGTCGTTGGCGGCCAACCGGAACATCCCCGGACCGCTGGGATCAGGCGCCTCGGAATGGCCGAGCGCTTGCATCGCCTGGCTGGGGATCGTCGTCCACGGGTTGCGCTCCGGCACGTCCCAGACCGCCACCGCCACCTGACCGCCGGAGCGCAGCACGCGCCGGATCTCCTGGGCGGCGGCTTCGGGATCGACCACCAGCATGATCCCCCAGCGACAGAGGACGGCGTCGATGGTGGCGGTCTCCAGGTCGATCCACTCGAGCTCGAGCTGGCGGAACTCCACGTTGTCGACGCCCGCCTCCGCCGCCCGCTCGCGCGCCACCTGAAGCATCGCCTCCGAACCGTCGCTGCAGATCAGCCGGCCCTGAGGCTTGACCATCTCCGCGGCCATGAACCCGGTGTCACCAGGACCGGCTGCCAGCTCGAGCACAGTCTGGCCGGGCGCCAGCGCCAGAGCGTCGATCATCGCTGCCGACACGGGCATGCCCCACTCCCGCACCCGCTGCGCACGCGTCCCCCAGCCCGCTGCCGCCCGCTCCCACATCTCCCGGCTGCGCGCGCGTTGCTCGTCGGGATCGATCTGGGCCACGAGTGGCCACCCTACTAGCCCCCTAGCCGGTGAACTTGGTTTGCATAACTATGCGCACGATTGGGTAAGCTGGCCGCACAGCAGCCGAGTCGCCGAGGAACAGGTCCCCGGCGAGCGGAGAACCCATTGGGGCGAAAGCCCCGGGGGCGAATCGCCAAATTTCCCTGTGCGTAGCGCCATCCTCCGGCGCGAGCCCGACAGCTAACTCCGTAGGCGTAGGAAGAGACAGGATGGCTAAGAAGTGCGCAGACTCTTTGCGCGCTTGGAGCGTGGTGCGCGCCGGTCAAGCGGCGACGCTCATCGCACCCAAGCTGCGACGGCGACGCCACCCCTTCGGGCTCCCAGAGCCGGAACCGGCCGCACCCCTGTAGGCCACTGGACCACGCTGCTCGTCGCCGCCCTGTCGGTCTGCGCCTGCTCATCGGCCGGCGTCACCCCCCCGGCGGCCCAGGCGGTGACCGACGCTCCACCGCCGCTCACCACCGCCCATATTCCGACCTGGGCCTACGACGACGGCTGCAATGGCGGCGCCGGGGCGCCCGGTCGTCTGGTGCGCCAATGGGTGACCTACGCAGAATCAAACTGCGGTCCAACAGACACCAAGGCGCGGTCCGATTGCCATAGCGGCCGGAGGATCGCCTGCGACGTCATGCAGTACCTCGACACCAACTGGGAGTACGCCGAGGGATCGATTCCGCTTACCAGGGAGGCCTCCTACGGCTGGTGG
>JBAPXO010000552.1:0-3572 GCA_049284255.1 Solirubrobacteraceae bacterium
GAACCGAGTTTCAGGCCAACAGCTCGACCGTCGCGTTCGCGGCCGCAGCACCGTTTGGGGTGATGCTCGTCGGGTTGTGCCTGGCCGCGACGTTCGTCCTGATGAGCCGCTTCGGCCGAGTCCGCGCCTTCGCGAGCGCCTAGCGATGGCGGGTTTGAGCTGTCAGGGAGTCGCCAAGTCGTTTGCTGCGCGTCCGGTCCTGCATGACGTCGATCTCGATGTTCCGGCCGGGACGCTGACGGCGGTCCTCGGCACCTCGGGCAGCGGGAAGACGACGCTCTTGCGGCTCATCGTGGGTTTCATCTCGCTTGAGGGCGGGATGATCAAGGTCGGGAAGTCCGTGGTGGCCACTGCCGGTCGCAAACCCCTTCCGCCCGACAAGCGGGCGATCGGGTACGTGGCGCAGGAAGGCGCGCTCTTTCCCCATCTCCGCGTCGGCGAGAACGTCGGCTTCGGCCTCCGTCGCCGCGACCGCGAGCGAACCGCTCGGATCATCGAGGCACTCGAGCTCGTCGGGCTCGGAGAGCACGACGTGGGGCGCCATCCGCACGAACTCTCGGGTGGCGAGCAGCGCCGCGTCTCGCTTGCCCGAGCCCTCGCGCCGAGACCCAGGCTGGTGCTGCTCGATGAGCCGTTCACGGGACTCGACGCGTCCCTCCGAGTCGAAACACGCCACGCCGTCCTGAGAGCGCTGGCCGACGCGGGAAGCACCGCGGTGATGGTGACACACGACCAGGGGGAGGCGCTGTCGATGGGGCGCGAGGTCGCGGTCCTGCGTCAGGGACGCCTGGTGCAGACAGCCACACCCGCGGCCCTCTACCGGACCCCCGTCGACCTCGAGGTCGCGCGATTCGTCGGCGAGGCGGTCGTGCTCAGCGGGCAGGCAAGCGGGGACGTCGTGACCTGCCAGCTCGGCGAGCTGCGGGTACGCGACGCGGATCTCGCGGGGCCCGTGCAGGTGATGGTCAGGCCCGAGCAGATCCGGTTCAGGACGCCTGCGGAAAGCGAGGGGGACGATGTGACGGCTGGCGCGCGCAGGGTATCGGGCCGAGTCCTCGCCTACAGCTACTACGGCCCGGACACCGTCGTCAAGCTCGCGCTGGGACCTGAAGCGACGCCGATCACCGCCCGGACCTTCGACCACGACCTGCCCCAGATCGGCGAGTTCCTCGAACTGTCCGTCGTCGGGCCGGTCGTGACATATACCGAGCCGTCGTGGCCCGTTGCCCAACATCCCAGCGGCGACGGTCGCTTCACCGACCTTCCCGCGCCCACCGGCGCCGATTTCGCGACCGCCAGGCTCGATCATCAGCCTCCGACGTGACGCGGCGCGGGCTTTGGAGGATCGCGGCGCTGGCGCTGACCCTCTTTCTGGCGGGGTGCGCGAGCGCCACCGGTCCCGGCCGCCGCCTATCGATTGTGCTCTACAACGGTCAACACCTCCAACTGACCGACGAGCTCGTCGCGGCGTTTGAGAAGCGGACCGGGATCTCGGTGCAGATGCGGACCAACGACAGCATCGTGCTCGCTGACCAGCTCCTCCAAGAAGGCAGCTCATCGCCCGCGGACGTCTACCTGAGCGAGAATTCCCCGGAGCTCGAGGACCTCGACCAACACGGACTGTTCGCCAGGCTCCCCCGCTCGACCCTCGACCAGGTCCCGCGCGCCGACGAGCCGCCCAGTGGCGACTGGGCGCCGATCGCGCTGCGCATCAGCGGGCTGGCCTACGACCCCGCCCTCATATCGAAGTCAAGCCTGCCGCGATCGATCCTCGAGTTCACTGCACCGGGCTGGAAGGGGAAGGTGGCGATCGCCCCTACGGACTCGGACTTTCCCCCGCTGGTCGGCGCGATGATCGCCACCTACGGGACCAAGGTGGCAGCAAGCTGGCTGGCGGGCCTGAAACACAACGCGCAGATTTTCGCGACCGATGAGGCCGTGGTGGCGGCAGTCAACCGCGGTGCCGTCGCGACCGGAGTCATCAACCAGTACTACTGGTATCGCCTCCGCCTCGAGCTCGGCAGCGGGGCGATCCACAGCTCGGTCTATTACTTCCCCGACCACAACGTGGGCTCGATCGAGAACATCTCGGGCGTTGCCGTGCTGGCGTCGAGCACTCACCGCCAGGCGGCCGATGCGTTCGCCAACTTCCTCGTCGGCGCGCTGGGCCAGCATGTCCTCGCCGGCAGCGACGACTTCGAGTATCCAGCACGGTCAGACGTCAGGCCCAATCCCGCGCTCCCGCCCGAGTCTGCGCTCTCGCCGGCCAGGCTGGGCGCGGTGGAGCTTGGTAACGATCGGGCGGCAGCGAAGCTGATCCAGCAGGCGGGTCTGGCGTAGTCGGGCGCTGCACATTGGCGGTGATCGATGGCTCAGGCGCGGACTCCTCGCTGAGCACCGCGTCAGACGATGTGGGCTCCGCCCCTTCGGATGAGTCGTTCGTCAGCGATGCAACGCGACGGCGAGATGTATCGCTGTCGAGATCACATAGGCGAAGCCGAGCAGGTGCCGAAACCAGTTGACGCCGTGAACGAGCTCCTCGTAGGCCCAGACGGTGATCGCCAGGTACGAGACGCCGCCGCATCGGCATGCACTGCCCCGTGTCCGAGGCTGGCGGCCTGGCCGGCGAGGAACGCGGCGATCAACGGAGCGGTGGGAAACTGCACGATCGGGAACCCTCGTGGCCAGCCGTAGTGAGTCAGACGCTTGAACCGGGCACGGAACGCAATGCCTGCCGGCGCCGGACCAGGTGTCGACGGGGTCTCAAAATGCTTGAGCGCCGAGAGCCGGTTCACGGCTCGGGCAAACCGTCGAGACCTTGGCGCTGGAGAGGCGTGAACGGGGGTCATTGAGCGTGCGGGCGCGGCCAACCAGACGCGTGCGCGGCGCCGCGGAGGGACAGGTCATGCGGCGTGACGAACTTTCTGGCTACCGCCCCTACAGACGTCGCGCGGTCACTTTCCTTCCCCTGTCTCCTCTGTCGGCCGGGCCCCGGGCGGCGAGTTGCGTGGTGCAGGCGCCCGGTTCCGACGGCGATCGTGGGTCGG
The DNA here is from genome assembly GCA_049284255.1 of Solirubrobacteraceae bacterium. Taxonomy (GTDB): domain Bacteria; phylum Actinomycetota; class Thermoleophilia; order Solirubrobacterales; family Solirubrobacteraceae; genus Palsa-465. The sequence goes on from JBAPXO010000552.1 coordinate 3,048, forward strand.
TGGTGGCGCCCCGGATGGGTTGCTTCCCGCGCGAGACGGATCGGCAGGGCTGGGGCGTCCTCGGTCATCGCGCACAGATTTCCGGGGCGGAGTCCGCGTTGCTACGGGCCCTACGCGTAGAAGGTGCAGAGTGTTGTCTGGATCGACCCCGTCGTAGGGTTGCTCGTCGCGACTGCGATCAGCAGTACCGGCGTGCGCATCCTCATCAACGCCAGACGCCGGCTGGCCGACGAAGCCCTCCCCCCCGACCAGCTCGCGGCGTTCGAACAGTTCAGTCTCGATGCAGCGGAGCAACTTCTCGTAGGAATCGCAGAACGCTTGTACACCTTCGCGCTCAAGCTCGGCAGTCACGGCGCCAAGGTCGACTCCCGCACGGTGGACATCGGCGAGCGTTTCCTGCGCCGCTTCGGGGTCGGCGTCGATCGTCCGCGTGACCTCGCCGTGGTCAGCGAACGCCCGCAGGGTCTGCTCGGGCATCGTGTTGACCACGTCGCGCCCGATGAGCTCAGAGACATAGAGCACGTC
>JBAPXO010000553.1:0-7163 GCA_049284255.1 Solirubrobacteraceae bacterium
GCCACCGTCGTGGCCGCCGGCTCGCGCAACCGGCGCGCCGGCGAGCTGCTCGGCCGCGGCGTCTCGGCGGCGGAGATCGGGCAGACCCTCGGACAGGCCGCCGAGGCGGTGGACACCGTGCCGATGCTGGCCAGCGCAGCCCATCAGGCGCATCTGGACTCACCGGCACTGGACGGGCTCGCGGCGCTGGTGCAGGGGCAGATCGACCCCGAGCAGTGGGCGGCGGCGGTGACCGAGCCCCCGCGGGCCAAGCGGCCCAAATCTGTTCAGGCAGCGTGAGCGGAGATACGCTGCGCATGCCGTGGCCGACGAGACACCTCAGAGCAAAGCGGAACTCGACGCCCGCTTCAGCGAGTTGTACCGGCGTCATCTCCGTGACGTCTACTCCTACAGCTACTACCGGGTCGGCAATCATCACGACGCCGAGGACCTCACCGAGCAGACCTTCCTGCAGGCCTACCGGCATTACGAGCGTGCCCTGCGCGAGTCCAACGGGCGTCCGCTGCGGCCGTGGCTCATCCGGATCGCCCACAACCTGGCGGCCAACTTCTACCGGGACCGCTCGCGCAAGCCGGAATCCGCGATCGAGGACGCTGGGTTGATCTCGGCCCCGCATACCACCGAGACCCTGGTCGAGGGGCGCGAGGAGCTGAAGAACATCCTGGAGGGCGTCGCTCAGCTGCCCGATGATCGCCGCGAGGCCTTGATCATGCGCTTTGCGCTGGGCATGGACAACCGCGAGATCGCCCGCGCACTCGGGCGGACCGACGGGGCGACCAAGGTGCTCCTGCACCGGGCCATCCGTCAGCTCGAGGGAATGGTGAACGAGACCGCCGTGACCACGAACCCACCGGCCCCGACCCCATGAGCGCCGGCGCGACCGACTTCGAGGCACTACTTCGCGAGGCCCTGAGTCCCGTCGACCCGCCGGATGACCTGGCGGCTCGGATGGAGGCGACTCTGGTCAGCCTCGCAGAGCTCGCCCAGGAGGAGCTCGAGGCATGGGAGCTCTCGACGATGCGCGACCCACGTAACTGGGTCCGCCCAGTCGCGGCGGCGGTGGTCGGGGCGGGCGCCGGTACCGGGCTCGTCGTCATCCGGGTACGCCGGCGACACCGGGCGCGCACCCAGCAGTCCTCGGGCCTGGTGGAGTTGGCCGAGCGTACGTTGGCCGACTTCGCCGAGGAAGCGCGGCGAGTCCTGCCGCGCCGCCAGCGCTGAGACCATAAAAGACCCTTCATCGGCGCTGATACCGTCAGCCACCGCCATGGCAGTCTGCTATCGCCATCCCTCCCGGGAGACCGGAGTCTCGTGCTCCTCGTGCGGGCGGCCGATCTGCCCCGACTGCATGACGCCGACGCCGGTCGGGATGCGCTGTCCCGAATGCGCGCGCGAGCGCACAAAGGTAAAGACCGTCCGCAGCGGCTCCTCGACGCCGGTCGTCACCCAGGCCCTGATCGCGATCAATGTGATCGTCTTTCTCGCTGAGACGGCGACCGGCGCCCCCCTGGGTGGGGGCGGGGGCGGCACGGTGTGGAATCACGGGATCCTTGCGGGGCCTTACATCACCGTGTTGCACGAGTACTACCGGATCCTGACCGCCGGCTTCCTGCACGACGGCATCCTGCACATCCTCTTCAACATGGTGTTCCTGTACTTCATGGGCATCATCCTCGAGCCCGCAATCGGGTCGGTCAACTTCGCCTTCGTCTATTTCGCCTCGCTGCTGGCGGGCTCGTTTGGCGCGTTGCTCTTCGAGCCCGGTCTCCCGGGGACGGTGGGGGCGTCGGGCGCCTGCTTCGGAGTCCTCGGCGCGCTGATGGTCGTAGCCCGCTACCGCAGGATCTCCATCTGGCAGAGCGGCCTGGGAATCACGCTGCTGATCAACGTCGTGTTCTCGCTCACTTACACCGACATCTCGCTCGGCGCTCACGTGGGGGGATTCGTCGGCGGACTGTTCGCGGGATGGGCAGTGGTCGAGCTGGGCGAGCGCCGCGGGATGCCGGTGGCCGCACGTGCGGCATGCGTGGTCATCGGAGCGGTGGGCGTCGCCTTGGCGATCGCCGTCGCGGGGCAGCATGGGCTGACGCCCAACGGCCTCACGATCTAAGAGGGACCCAGGGCGCCGCGCTCTAGATTTCGACGGTCAGCGCCCGGACGGGCGGGGCGGGCTCGGGCACGAGCTCGGGATGCAGGATGTGGGCCAGGAGCTCGAGGCCGTCGACGATCCGCGGGCCGGGACGCGAGAAGTACGCGGAGGCGTCGACGGCCACGACCTCACCGGCACCGAGGGCTGCGAGCTGATCCCGATGCATCTCCGCCTCGCGGTGGGCGATCTCGGCATCGAAACCGCACGGCATCACCACCACGACGTCAGGCTGGACGGCCGCGACCTCCTCCCAGGTGTGCTCCTCGGAGTTCTCGCCGGCGAAACCGAGCATGTCCTCTCCGCCCGCGTACGAGATCAGCTGCGGCGTCCAGTGGCCGGCGGCGAAGGGGGGATCGAGCCACTCGAGCGCGACCACGCGCGGGCGCTTGACGTTTCGGGTGAGGACGCGAATGCGGTCTATCCGGGTGGCCGCCTCCTTGATGAGCTCCACGGCCTCGTCCTTGTGGTCGGTTGCCGCCGCCAACGTTCGCGCGTCGCCCAGTACCTCACCGACGGTGTGCGGATCCAGCGAGATCACCATCGGCTGGGTCTCGATCTCCTCGGCGATCGCGCGCACGTCGTCATAGGAGACGGCACACACCGAGCACAGCGCCTGGGTCACGATGAGGTCCGGCCCGAGCTCGTGCAGCGCCTCGGTGTCCAGCGCGTAGATCGATTCACCGGCAAGCGTCCGCTCCTTGACCGCGGCGTCGATCTCGGCCGTGCTCAGCCCCGCAGGCAGAACGTCGCGCGTCACCCTGGGCAGCTTGAGCGCTTCCGGTGGGTAGTCGCATTCATGGGTGACACCGACGATCTCGGGGCCCAGATCGAGCGCGAACAGCATTTCGGTTGCCGACGGGACGAGGCTGACGATGCGCATCAGGGGTGTTTGCGCGCGAGGCGTCCGTGGCAAGCTGGGGGGCGATGCCCAAACATGTGACCGGCGAGAGGCACTAAGGAGACGATATGGCAGAGGTCCTCAACGACGACGAGATCGGCTCAAGACTACGGCGCCTGCCGTGGGAGCGTGAGGGCGACGAGATCGTCCGGGAGTGGCGGTTCGATGATTTCGGCGAGGCGATGGTGTTCGTCAACCGCGTCGCCGAGGTGGCCGAGGAGGCCAACCACCATCCGGACATCTTCGTCCACGGGTGGAACAAGGTGAAGCTGTCGCTGACCAATCACTCCGCCGGGGGCCTTACCGAGCAGGACTTCGAGATGGCCGGTCGCTTCGACACGCTCTCCTGAGCCCCCTCGAGTGCGGGCACGCTCCGAGCCAGCCCGTTGGTCACGGCTGGGCCTGCTGCTACCGTTGGCCGCGTCGCTGAATGAACGACGACGAACGACCACGAAGTAACAGCGCGCTGAGGCAGAGGGCATCCGGGACCCGGCGGGTCATCGGGCGTTGAATCTGTGACAGCGCTCTTCATCGTCTTGACCGGCCTACTGGTGCTGGTCAACGCGTTCTTTGTGATCGCGGAGTACGCACTCGTGCGCTCACGGCCTGCGCGGCTGGAGGAGATGGCCGAGGACGGCCGGCGCGGTGCTCGGCTGGCGCTGTCCCAGATCGAGGACATCGGCGATTACATCGCCGCCTGCCAGGTCGGGATCACGATGGCCTCAATCGGCATCGGCGCCCTCGGCGAGCCGGCGATCGCTCATGCCTTCGAGCATCTGTTCGGGGGAGCCGTCGGGCACGGGGCCGCCGTCGTGGTCTCGGTGGTCATCGCCTACCTGCTGATCACGGTCGCCCAGAGCATCGTCGGCGAGATCGCTCCCAAGCTCTACACGATCCAGCACGCCGAAGATCTGGCGCGGTTGATCTCGCGCCCGTTGCGCCTCAGCCGGATGCTGTTCGCGCCCTTCATCTACGTCTTGAACGGGGCCTCCAATTCGCTGCTGCGGGCCACCGGAACCGATCCCGACGCCGAGCCCGAGGGGGGGACCCCTGCCGAGATCAAGCGCATCATCGCCGACTCGCGCACGGGGGGAAGCCTCGACGTCGGCGAGGCCAACATGCTCACCGGGGTCTTTCACCTCCATGAGCAGGAGGCGCGTCAGGTGATGACGCCGATCCCCGCGGTCGTCACCGTCGATCTGTCCGAGAACGTTCGCGACGCGCTGCAGCGCTGCGTCTCCACCGGTCACTCGCGCCTCGTGGTCACCGAGGACGAGAACCAGGACCGCGTCAAGGGGATCGTGCACGTCAATCAGCTGGTCAAGCTGATGATGTCCGACGGCTACGAGGCCCACTTCGACAAGCTGGTGCGGGCCGCTCCCCTCGTTCCGGAGACCAAGCCGCTCGACGATCTGCTCGCCGATCTCCAACGTGAGCGCACCGAGCTCGCGATCGTGATCGACGAGTACGGCCGCACGGCCGGGATCGTGACCACCGAGGACATCATCGAGGAGGTCGTGGGCGAGATCGACGACGAAACCGATCCCGCCGGCGGCGCCGTCCGCCGGCTGGCCAACGGCGACTGGTTCGTCCGCGGACACGTCGCGGTTTCCGACCTCGATGACTACGGCCTGCATCTGCCGGTCGACACCGACGCCTACAACTCGGTGGGCGGCTTCGTCTTCGCCGAACTCGGACGGCTGCCCAAGCGCGGCGATCAGGTATCGGCCGACGGCTACTCGATCCGGGTGGAGTCGGTTCGGGAGAACCGCATCGAGGCGGTCAGGATCCGCCGGCGTAAGCCCCAGCCCGAGCCCGACGCCGAGCCGGCCCAGCGCTAGTCCCGCCCCGCGCGGAAATTGTGGGCGGGGCGCACGTGTGTGCAACATTCGTTACATTTCAACTATTGGGCCGCTGGGACTGGGATCCGGCGGTTGAGGAGAGAGATGAAGCCGGCCCTCCGCGGGCCGGCTTCGCCACCTGCTTTTAGCCGGGCGTAGGGAGGGGAGTGCGCCGACGCCGGCGGGGAGTCACCCAAAAAGAAACCGGCCCGCTGGGGACGGGCCGGTTTCGTGCTTCTGGGGAGGAGGTGCTGCTATGAGGTACGTCGCGCCTGCAATATTGGGGCCCTGACCTCAACGCGAGCTTAATAGTCCGGTTGGCAGCGATAAGTTCGCCCGCCTTGCCTTTGCGCGTCAGCTGTAGTCGTAGAAGCCGCGGCGGGATTTGCGTCCCAGGGCGCCCTCGCCGACTAGCTCCTTGAGGCGCTCGGGCACCTGTGCACCGATGGTCTCGCCGATCGCCTGAGAGACATCGAGCCCCACGAAGTCCAGCAGTGCGATCGGGCCCATCGGCATGCCAGCGCCCAGCGTCATGCACTGATCGACGTCGGCGGGCTCCATCCCCGTCTGCTCAAGGAACTCCACCGCGCTGAACAGGTAGGGGAACAGCAGCCGGTTGACGACAAACCCCGGCGTGTCGGGGACTTCGACCGCCGTCTTGCCCAAGGTGTCGCACAGCGCCCGAGCCCGCTGGCGCACGTCATCACGGGTCTCGGGACCGAACGCGAGCTCGACCAGCTCCATCCGCGGCACCGGATTGAACACGTGCAATCCCACGAAGCGATCCGGATGCCCGCTGGCCTTCGCGAGCTCCGCAATGGAGAGAGAGGACGTGGTCGTGGCCACGATCTCATCCGGCCCGGTGTAGGACGCCAACTCGGCGAGCAGCGGCCCCTTGTGGTCGGGGTCCTCGACCACGGCCTCCACCAGGAAGGTGGCGTCGGCCAGGGTCTCGAGCTCGGTGACGACGCGTACCCGATCGGCGCAGCCGTTGAGCTCGGGGTGCTTGGAGCAGTGCTTGGCCACGGTCGCCTGAACCCGCTCCGCCGAGGCCTGAGAGCGAGCCCACAGCAGGACCTCTCCGTGGACGGCGGCCACGGCGGCAAGGCCGGACGCGATCGTCCCCGAGCCCGCGATGGCGAGTCTTTCTTGCAAGTGATCTCCTGTGTCGAGGTGCCGAGAGGGCCCATCCGATGGCCCCGTCAATGACGAGACAAGAGTACGGGACCGTTCACTGGAAAGCGGTGCGGGTCGCGGGCCTAGCCCGCCTGCTCGGTGGGGCGGATCAGGATCTCGTTGATCGCCATCCGTACGGGGCGGGTCACGATGTAGGAGACGGCATCCGCGATGTCCTGGGACTGGAGGATCTCGATGTCGCCAAAGCGCTTCTTCATCTCCTCCTGGATCTCGGGCCGGTTGTGGGTGCGCAGTTCGGTGTCCACCGCCCCCGGCTCGACCAGCGAGACCCTGAGGTGACGCCCGGCGACCTCCTGGCGCAGGGCCTCGCTGAAGGCGCCCACGCCGTGCTTGGTGAGGTTGTAGACGCTGCTGCCGCTGCGCGTCGTGCGTCCCGCGACCGAGCTCACGTTGACCATGTCGGCCACCCCGCGGGGCCCGTCCTGGGCGGCGGCGAGGAGATGGGGGAGGGCGGCGTGCGCGCAGTACAGGAGTCCCTGGACGTTGACGCCCACCATTCGCTCCCATTCCTCGAGCGGTGCGTCGAGCGCCGGTCCGAGCAGCATCACCCCGGCATTGTTGACCAGCGTGTCGAGACGGCCAAGCTCGTCGACGGTCCTCTGAACGAGAGCCTCGGCCTGCTCGTGTGAGCTCACGTCGGCCTCGACCGCGAGCACCTCGGCGCCGCTGTCTGCCAGCCGTCCGGCGAGATCATCGAGGCGATCCTTACGCCGCGCGGCGATCACGACTGCGGCTCCCTGCTGCGCGAGCGCCAACGCGGTGGCCTCGCCGATTCCGCTCGATGCACCCGTGACGAGTGCGACCGTGCCCTTGAGTTCCTGGTTTGAGGTCATACCTGGATTATCGACGGTGCGCGCGGGGCAGCTGATGTGGGAGCCCGTTGCCAGATTCGATGCCCGCCTCCGACACAGTCCGCGCCGCCCGCCTGCAGGAGCATGGCCAGCCGCTGGTCGTGCAGGACGTCGAGCTGGCGGAGCCTGGCGATGGCGAGGTGCGGGTCGAGCTCGAGTTCGGCGGCGTGAACCCGATCGACCGCTACATCGCGGAGGGCCGCGTCAATCCCGACGGAGCGCTGCCC
>JBAPXO010000554.1:0-6763 GCA_049284255.1 Solirubrobacteraceae bacterium
GCGCGGGCCATGGCCGCCGGGTCGTGTGCGCGGGAGATCGCGCTCGCGCACAGGACGGCGTCGCAGCCGAGCTCCATCGCCAGCGCCGCGTCGGACGCGGTGCCCACGCCGGCGTCGAGGATCACCGGGACGCTCGCGCGCTCGAGGATGATCGACAGGTTGTAGGGATTGCAGATCCCCATCCCGCTGCCGATCGGCGACCCCAGAGGCATCACAGCGGCGCATCCCACATCCTCGAGCCGGCGCGCGAGCACCGGGTCGTCGGTCGTGTATGGCAACACGACGAAGCCGTCGTCGACGAGCTCCTCGGCGGCGGCCACGAGCTCCACCGCGTCGGGCAGGAGCGTGCGGTCGTCGCCGATCACCTCGAGCTTGATCCAGTCGGTCTCGAAGGCCTCCCGCGCGAGATGGGCGGTGGTGACGGCGTCCCGGGCGGTGAAGCAGCCGGCGGTATTCGGCAGCACCTGAACCTCGAGGTCGTGCAGGACATCCAGAATCGAGCCGCGCGAGGCCGGGTCGAGACGGCGCAAGGCGACCGTGCACACCTCCACCTGAGCTTCGCGGCAGGCATCGGCCAGCAGCTCGTGGTTGGCAAAGCCGCCGGTGCCGAGGATCAACCGCGACCCAAGTTCGCGGCCGGCGATGACGAAGGGATCCGGAGCCGGACTCATCCGCCTCCGATCGCGGCGACGACCTCGACCAACGATCCCTCAGAGAGCTCGGTTTCGGGCCAGCGCGCCCGGGCCACGACCTCGCCGTCGAGAGCGACCGCTACGCCGCGTCCATCCCTGGAGGTGTCCAGCAGTGCCACCACACTGGCGACAGTAGCGCCGGTATCGAGCTCCCGAGGCTCACCGTTGACGGTCACGTTCACGATGTCAAGCCTCCCTGTGAAGCGGTGGCGTGCACAAACCGCGCCGGCGAGAAGAGCTCGGCGCCCGGGGCCGGAGCCTCGCCGACGAGCGCGCCGGCGATCAGCTCGGCGGTGACCGGAGTGAGCAGGATGCCGCCCCGGCGGTGGCCCGTCGCCCAGTGCAGGCCCTCGAGCGCGCCCGCGCCGATGATCGGAAGATTGTCGGGCGTGCCCGGCCGAAGCCCGGCCGAGAACTCGTCGAGCACGAGCTCGGAGACTCCCGGGACGAGCTCGAGGGCGTCACGCAGCAGATCGAAGCCCGCGCCCGCGGTCACCGTCTGGTCAAAGCCCCGCTCCTCCTGGGTGGCGCCGATGACGTACCGCCCGTCCCCTCGCGGGGTGATGTAAGACGGGCCCATGCGCAGGACTCGCGTCAACAGCCCAGGCCCGGCGGGATCGTGCAGACGCATGATCTGGCCCTTGACCGGGCGCAGCGGAATCCTCGCCTCCTCGGGCAGGCCGCTGATCTGGTCAGACCACACTCCTGCGGCCACGACGACTCGGTCGGCCTCCAGCGAACTGCCGTCTCCCAGTTCGACGCCCTGCACCCGGCCCCCAGAGTGCTCGACCGCGCGCACGGCGCAGTCCTCGCGCAGCTCCCCTCCGGCCTGCTGCACGGCCATGGCCAGAACTCCGGTGAGCGCTCGCGGATCGATGGCGTGGTCATCGGGGACCTCGAGCGCGAGCCGCAGCGCCGGAGCCAGTCCGGGTTCGAGCCGCCGCGCCTCGCTGGGGCGCAGGCGCTCGACGCGTAATCCGTGCTCGCGGCGCAACTCGAGCTCGCGCTCGAGCGCCTCGGCCTCATCGTTGTCACGCGCGACCAGCAGCGTCCCGGACGGGGTGTAACCAACCCCTTCGGCGGCGGTCTCGGCCAGAAGCTCGCGCACGAACTCCGGGTACAGGCGGGCACTGCGCAGTCCGAAGTCCAGCAGCGCCTCCTCCCCCGGCGTCACCTCGGCGACGGGAGCGAGCATCCCGGCGGCGTAATGCGAGGTCCCGTAGCCGGCGCGGCCGCGCTCGAGCACGATCACCCGCAGGCCGCGCTGAGACGCGCGCCAGGCGATGGCCAGACCGATCACGCCGCCGCCGATCACGGCGACATCTACTGCTCGTGCACTGCGCTGCGTCACTTGACCTCCCTGCTCCGGCATTACCCGGCCAGGTTTTGACGGTCGGCGGATCGAGTGTCCGCCCTCTCAGCCCAACGGTGGGGCTCCCGTGCTGGTGAATGCTAATGCCTCCAGCTTCTGTCCTGGCAGACTGGGCGTGTGATCGATCGTCGCCAAGCCCTGGAGCGGGCTCGCCTGTACCTCGTCTGCGATGCCCGCGCCGACGACTTCGTGGCGCGCGCACTGCGCGGCGGCGTGGACATCGTCCAGCTCCGACTCAAGGACGCAGGCGATGAGGAGATCGTCGCCACCGCTCGTCGCTACGCCCGGGTCTGCGCGGCCCACCAAGCGCTGCTGATCCTCAACGATCGCCCCGACCTGGCGCAGGCCGCAGGCGCCGACGGGGTCCACGTCGGGCAGGATGACGTCGCGGTAAGCGAGGCTCGCGAGCTCGTCGGCCCGGATCGTCTGATCGGCCTGTCGACCCACTCGCCAGCGCAGATCGACGCCTCGGGTCGAGCCGGAGTCGACTACATCGGCGTCGGCCCCGTGCACGCCACGCCGACCAAGCCGGGGCGACCCGCGGTCGGACTCGAGCTCGTCGAGTACGCCGCCCACACCTCCTCAGTGCCCTTCTTTGCCATCGGTGGCATCGACCCCAACAATGCCGCGAGCGTGCGTGACGCCGGGGCGCGACGCATCGCGGTCGTGCGGGCTCTCACCGATGCCGCCGACCCCGAGGCTGCGGCTCGGGCGTTGCTCGCCGCGCTCGCCCTCCCCGGCGCCCGATCAGAGGCCCCCGTTGGCACAACGTAGCCGCAAGCGCGGGCGCCGCAGCAAGCCGCGGTCACCACGACCGCCCGCCTCCCGCGCCGCCAACCCCGCGACCAAGCCAGACCAGGCGAGACCTGCTCAGGACCGAGGCGCCGTCCCCGACGAAGCCCAGACGGTCGGCGGGTGGCGCGTCGAGGCGCCGATGAGCAAGACCGAGCGCCGGAATGCCGAGATCCGCGCCGGGCTGACCCCCATCCCACCCGGCGAGCATCCCGGGGCAATCGTCGCCGCCACACTGATCACCAGCGTGATCGGCGTCGGCCAGCTTGTCGCGTTCTTGGCGGGGCTGAAGATTCAAGGCAAGACGCCGGCCGCCGGCGAGACGATCGCCTTCTGCCTGGTGATGATCGCCTGCGCCGCCGGGCTGTGGCGGCTGTGGTATGGCGCCGTGATCGGGTTCATGGTCCTGCTGGCGATCGTGATCGTCGGCTTCTCGCTGGGATTGATCGAGGCCAGCAACCTGCTCGGGGTGGTCATCCCGCTAGTCGTGATCGCGGGCGGCGGCTACCTGTTCTTCAAGCTCGTCAGGGTCCTGAGCCGGATCCAGATGCCCAAGTACCCAGGACCGCCCATGCGCTAGGTGCGCAAACGCGCGCTCCCGACGCCGGGCCCCAAAGACTCGGCAAGCCTTGAGATAGGCTGAGACTCGATGGCGGATAACCAGTTTGATTGCGTCGTGATCGGCTCAGGCCCGGGCGGCTACGTGGCTGCGATCCGCGCCGCCCAGCTCGGGATGAAGACCGCTGTGGTCGAAAAGGACCGCGTCGGTGGCCGGTGCCTGAACTACGCCTGTATCCCGGCCAAGGCCGTGCTCCGAGTCGCCGACGTCCTCACCGAGGTCCGCGAGGCCGGCGACTACGGGATCAAGGTGGCCGCGCCCGAGGTCGACTACGAGGGCGTGTCGGCACGGCGCACCAAGGTCATCTCCACCCTCACGGGCGGCGTCGCCGGGCTGTTCAAGAAGAACAAGATCGAGGTCATCGAGGGCGAGGGCACGCTGACGGGCTCCGGCGGCGTCAAGGTCGGTGATCGCGAGCTGACCGCCAAGACGATCCTGCTCGCCACCGGCTCGGTCAAGCGGCCGATCCCCGGCACCCAGTTCGGCGGCCGTGTCATCGGGACCGAGGAGGCGTGGGCGCTTGACGAGCTGCCCAAGACGCTGGCGGTGGTCGGGGCGGGCGCCTCGGGCGCCGAGATCGCCTCGGGCTATGCCCGGCTCGGGTCCGAGGTGCTGCTCTTCGAGGCGCTCGAGCGAGTGCTGCCCACCGAGGACGCCGACATCTCCAAGCTCGCCGAGCGCGGGCTCAAGCGCCAGGGCATGACGATTCACACCAACACCCTGGTCAAGGATGTCGAGTCGGGCGAGAACAGCGTCAAGTTCACCCACGGCGAGGAGGCGGGCGAGGTCGACTGGCTGGTCATCGCGGCCGGACGCGGGCCCGACGTCGAGGCCCTCGGCCTTGAGGCCGCCGGCGTCAAGGTCGGCGACGGCGGGCTGATCGAAGTCGACGGCGCGATGCGCACGAGCGCCGACGGGATCTACGCCATCGGCGATCTCGTGGCCGGTCCCGCGCTTGCCCACAAGGCCTCCGACGAGGGCGTGATCGCCGTCGAGGACGCCGCCGGGATGGAGACCCATCCGATCGAGTACATCGACATTCCCCGCGCCACCTTCTGCACTCCCAACGTCGCAAGCTTCGGTCTCACCGAGGCCCAGGCGCGCGAGCAGGACTACGACGTCGTCGTCGGCAAGGTGCAGTACGGCGCCGTGGGCGCCGGCACCGTCTACGGAGATCGCACGGGCCTGGTCAAGATCGTGGGCGAAAAGCGCTACGGGGAGCTGCTCGGCGGCCACATCGTGGGCGCCAAGGCGACCGAGCTGATCCAGGAGCTCGTCAACGCCCGCGCGCTCGAGGGCGGCTACCCAGAGCTCGCGCGCCTCGTGCACGGGCACCCGACGATGTCCGAGGCGGTCATGGAAGCCGCTCGTGCCGCCGACGGCTGGCTGATCCACGGCTGAATCGCAGGCGAGCGTGGCGTCCTCGTCGCCCCAGCCGATCTTCTACTACGACCTGGCCGATCCGGGCTGCTACCTGGTCGCCGAGCGAACGATGAGCGAGTTGCCGGTCGTCCCCGAGTGGGAGCCGGTCCTGGGGGTGCAGCTGGGGTGGGTCCCACCGCCCCCAACCGACGCCCTGGCCGAGCTCGTCACCGAGAGCGGGTTGCAACCGCTGCGCCTGCCGTCGGTGTGGCCGCCCGACAGCGAGCTCGCGATGCTGGTGGCGACCTATGCCAAGGCGGTGGGCCGCGCCGTCGCCTTCTCACTGGCCGCGTTTCGCCAGGCCTTCGCCGGAGGGCGCGATCTCGGCGACGAGGGCACGGTGCTGATCGCCGCCGCGGCCTGCGAAATGCACCCGACCGCCGTCCTCAAGGGCGTGCGGCTGCGCTCGGTCAAGAACGGCCTCCGGGGCGCCGGAGAGCGCGCGGCGGCCGCGGGTGTCAGCGCCTTACCGGCGATCGCGGTGGGCACCGAGGTATTCGAAGGGAGCGACTGCCTGGAGCGGGCGGCCGAGGCGCTGGCCGTCAAGCGATGAGCGACCATGCGGGCCAATCGCGCCTTTGACCTGATCGTCTCCCGCGGCGGCCGGGAGCCTGCGTTCCTGGCTGACCCGCGACGGACCGACCGAATCGAGGTCGTGTCGATCGACGACGGCGAGCTGATGCTCTACTGGGAGCTGCCGGCCAAGGAGGCGGCGAAACTGCTCCGGCAGCTGCGTTCCGACCTCGTCTCCCTGGAGGCCGAGGAGTTCCTGGCGATCTGGCAGGGGGCGGACGGCTCCGACGCCTGACCTGCCGCACCTGCCGAGCGGTAGTTTCTCGGTGTGGACGGTCCGCTGCCAGCGCCCGAGCTCTCGCCGCTCAAAGGCGAGATCACGATCGTGGAGCCAGATCGCGCGCAGCGGGCGATCGCGCGCCGCAGCGCCGAGACACGAGCCACCGTTCCGGACCTCGAGCTCGGGATCGAGGTGGACGCGGACGCCTGCCTGGAGCTGGCCGCGGCGCGCGGCTGGTCGGTTACAGCGCAGGCGCTGCAGGCCTGTGCGGTCGCCCTGCGCGAGTTTCCCCTCGCCAACGCCGCCTACCGCGACGGTCGCTTCGAGCTCTATTCCCGGGTCAACATCGGCGTCACGATCGCCACCGATCACGGCCAGGTGGTCCCCACCGTGCTCGATGCCGACGCCAAGTCACCGGCCGAACTCGATGACGAGCTTGCGCGCCTGCGGGCGCGCGCTCACACCGGGGAGCTCACGCCTCCCGAGCTCGCAGGCGCGACGTTCACGTTCTCGGATCTGGGGGAATTCGGGGTTCATCGCCCCGGCGTCCTGATCACGCCGCCCCAAGCAGCGGCGGTGGCCGCCGGCGCCGTGCGCAGCCTGGTCGTTGTCCGCGACGGCCGAGTCGTGCCCGGGCATGGCCTTGGCCTCACCCTGGCGTGCGATCACCGGATCCTTTACGGGGAGCACGCGGGACGCTTCCTGGCGCGAATCGCCGAGTCGCTGGAGCACCCGGAGACCTGACCCTGGATGCTCGACTCCCTCGCTGACGACTTCCCGCTCTTGCTCGTTGCCCTGGCGCTCGGCCTGTATATCGCGGGCGAGCGACGGGCGGTCTCGCTTCGCCGCGGGCGACCAGCACACGCCGCGTTTGCGGCGCGCCGGCGGTCCTACGCGTTCTATGCCGGATTGGCGACGATCGTCTTAGCGCTGGCCGGACCGATCGACAGCTACGCCGACCGCCTGTTCTGGGTGCACATGGTCCAGCACGTTCTGCTCTTGACGGTCGCCGCTCCCCTGTTCGTGGTCGGAGCTCCCTGGATGTCGCTGTGGCGCCCCCTCCCGCTCGCGTT
>JBAPXO010000555.1:0-19214 GCA_049284255.1 Solirubrobacteraceae bacterium
CGCGTCCGGCCCCAGCCACGCCCAGCCGCTCCCGAGACTGCTCACGAATTTCTGACTCGCGACACTAGTCTGAGCCTGAAGGCCCACCCCCGACACTGGAGAGCGACATGGACAAGGTGACGCTGGGAAGCAGCCGCCTGGAGGTCTCGCCGATCGCCTTTGGCACCTGGCAGCTCGGGGGCGATTGGGGTCAGTTCGACCGCGACGAGGCAATCGCGGCGATCAGGTTCGCCCGCCAGCGTGGGATCAACTTCTTCGACACCGCCCAGGGGTACGGATGGGGGGAGTCCGAGCGCATGCTCGGCGACGCCCTGCGCGATGACCTCGATAACCGGCGCGACGAGGTCGTGATCGCCACCAAGGGCGGGCTCCGGATCGATCCCGACCGCGGCCAGGTGCGCGACTCCAGCCCGGAGTGGCTGCGCGAGGGCGTGAGGCGCTCGCTCGAGGCGCTGCAGATCGAGCACATCGACCTCTACCAGGTCCACTGGCCGGACCCGCGCACGCCGCTCGCGGAGACCGGCGAGGCCCTTCAGGCTCTGGTCGACGAAGGCAAGATCCACCACGTAGGCGTTTCGAACTTCACCGCCGGGCAGATGGAGGAGCTCTCCCGCGCCCGGCCCGTGGAGACCCTGCAGCCGCCCTATGCCCTCTTCCGGCGTGAGATCGAGGCCGAAGTGCTCCCCTACTGCGCCGAGCACGACATCGGCGTGCTCGTCTACGGACCGCTCGCTCACGGGCTGCTGACCGGCACGATCTCGGCGGGCCAGGAGTTCACCGACGACGATTGGCGCGCGTCGAGCTCGGATTTCCGGGGAGACGCCCTGGCTCGCAACGTGCTGGTCGTCGAGCGGCTGTCGCGGTTTGCGCAGGAGCGCGGATACACGCTCAGTCAGCTGGCGATCGCCTGGACGCTCGCGCATCCGGCGGTCCAGGTCTCGATCGTGGGCTCGCGCAGCGAGAAGCACATCGAGGAGAGCCTGGGCGCGCTTGAGGTCGAGCTCTCCGCCGACGAGCTGGCCAAGATCGACGAGATCCTCGAAGGCTCCGTCCAGCTGGTCGGACCCGGCCCCGAGGGGATCCGCTGATGGACGAGGCCGCAGTGGCGCGGCGCTCGTGCCTATCGGTGCCCGCCGGCGAGCCGCGAAAGCTCGCCAAGGCCACGGGGCTGGGTGCCGACGAGGTGGTCATCGACCTCGAGGACAGCGTCTCGCCGCCTGCCAAGCCGCAGGCCCGCGCGAGCGCGGTGCAAGCGTTGTCTGAGTGGAAGGGCGGCGCCGTCGCCGTCCGCGTGAACCCGCCGCGTTCGCAGTGGTGCCACCTCGAGCTCGCCGCGCTGGCCGAGCTCGAAGACCGGCCGGGTTCGGTGGTGATCCCCAAGGTTGAGAGCGCGGGCGATCTGGCGTTCGTGGATCGGCTGCTCGACGGCGCCGAGGCAGCCTCAGGGCGCGCTACGAAGCTCGGGGTTCAGGCACTGATCGAGACCGCCGCCGGGCTGGCGAACCTCGATGAGATCGTCGGCGCCTCTGGTCGCCTGCAGACCCTGATCCTCGGCTACGCCGACCTGGCGGCATCGCTGGGGCGCAGCGGGGTGGGCGCCGCCAGTTTGGATTATTGGCTACCCGCTCAGGACGCCGTGCTGGTAGCCGCACGCAGCCACGGGCTGCAGGCGATCGACGGCCCGTACCTGGGGACCGCGGACGACGAGCCCTTCCGGGCGGCGGCGGCGAGGGCACGGGAGCTTGGCTTCGATGGCAAGTGGGCGATCCATCCGTCGCAGGTCGACGCGCTCAACGCGCTCTTCACCCCGAGCGCCGACGAGCTCGAACATGCTCAGGCGGTGGTCGACGCGCTGCAGGCAAGCGAGCGCGAGCAGGGGACCGGAGTGGTCGCGCTCGATGGCGAGATGCTCGACGAGGCGGTGCGGCGATCGGCGCTCGGTGTGCTGGCCCGCGCGGGGCGGCCGGAGTCGGGGTCATGACCGCGGTCACGCTCGAGAGCGCGCCGTTCTTCGAGGATCTTAAGGTCGGCGACCGGATCGAGCACGCGCCGTCGCTGACGCTCACTCCGGGGCACGCCGCGCTTCACCAGGCGATCGTCGGCGATCGTCTGCGGCTGGCGCTCGACGCCGGATTGAGCTCCGAGGTCCTGGGGCCAGGCGCCGTTCTGGCCCACCCGGCGCTGGTCTGCGACGTGGCCATCGGCCAGTCGACGCTGATCACCCAGCGCGTGATCGCCAACCTCTTCTACCGGGGCCTGGCCTTTCGCCGTGCGCCCGTGATCGGCGACACGCTGAGCACCGTCACCGAGATCGTCGCCCTGCGCCAAAACTCCTCAAAGCCCGGTCGGGACGCTACCGGGCTCGCCGTGTTGCGAGTGCGGACCGTCGACCAGGAGCGGCGGCCGGTGCTCGACTTCTGGCGCTGCGCGATGCTGCCGCTCTCAGATCGCCAGGGTCGCACGGGTCGCGATGACGATCTCGACGCGATCCCGTCGGAGCTGGACTCCGGGTCTCTCAGCGCCGCCGTCACCGACTGGCAGCTGCACCGCTATCGCGAGCTCGTGGGAGGGTCGACGTTCGCAGAGCTGGTTCCCGGCGCCAACTGGGCGGTGGAGGGCGGCGACGTGGTCAGCGCCGCTCCCGAGCTTGCGCGGCTGACCCTCAACGTCGCCACCGCGCACCACGATGCGACGGCCAACGGTCGGCGACTGGTCTACGGTGGACACACGATCGGAATCGCCGCCTCCCAGCTGACCCGCGCGCTTCCCAACCTGGTCACGATCGTGGCCTGGCGGGGGTGCGATCACCTCGGGCCGGTGCTCGAGGGGGACACGCTGACCAGCGAGGTCGAGTTCGTGGGAGGCGAGGAGCTGGAGAGCGGCGGGGCGCTCGTCGACCTACGCTCCCGCGTCACCGCCCACCGTGAGTCGGAGTCAGAGCCGGTCCTTGACTGGCGGCTGGTGGGAGTGCTGGCGTGAGGGCCGCGGACGGAGGCGGCAGCGTGGACGCTGCGGGAGGGATCCTCTCGGGCATGCGGGTGATCGAGGGCTCCGCTTTCGTGGCGGCGCCGCTGGGCGGGATGACGCTCGCCCAACTCGGTGCCGAGGTCATCCGCTTCGATCAGATCGGGGGCGGGCTGGACTACGGCCGGTGGCCGGTGGCGGCGGGCGGCCAGAGCCTGTTCTGGGCGGGGCTGAACAAGGGCAAGCGCTCGATCGCGCTCGACCTGCGCTCCGAGCGCGGGCGCGAGCTCGCCACCGAGCTGATCAGCGCCGGCGGTCAGGACGCCGGCCTGTTCTTGACCAACTTTCCGGCGCGGGGCTGGCTCTCCTACGACAAGCTGTCGGCGCGCCGGCCCGACCTAATCATGGTCGGGCTCAAAGGCAACCCCGACGGCTCGAGCGAGGTCGACTACACCGTCAACCCGGCGACCGGATTCCCCTGGGCTACCGGTCCCCGGAACCTTGCCGAGCCGCTCAACAGCGTGCTTCCGGCCTGGGACGTGGCGATGGGGACGCTGGCCACCGTCGGCATGCTCGCCGCTGAGCGCTACCGGTCGCGCACGGGGGAGGGGCAGCTCATTGGCCTCTCCCTGTCCGACGTCGCGTTCGCGATGGTCGGCAACCTTGGCCGCATCGCCGAGGCCCAGCTCGGCGGTCACGACCAGCCCAAGGACGGCAACTACCTCTATGGCGCCTTTGGCCACGACTTCGAGACCCGCGATGACCGCCGGGTGATGGTGGTGGCGCTCACCAACCGCCAGTGGCGCTCGCTGGTCGAGATCACCGGCATCGGGGCGGCGTGCGAGGCGATCGGCACGGCTATCGGCTTGGATCTGGACACCGAGACCGGCCGCTTTGAGGGTCGCGATGTGATCGCCGCGCTGCTCCGTCCCTGGTTCGCGGCACGCGACCTGACCGACATCGGAGAGCTCTTTGCCGGGACCGGGGTCTCGTGGGGCCCCTATCAGACGTTCAGCCAGCTCGTCAGGAACGATCCGCGCTGCTCGACCGCCAACCCGATGTTCTCCGAGGTGGAGCAGCCCGGGATCGGGCGCTACCTGATGCCGGGCAGCCCGCTGAATTTTTCGGGGCTGGCGCGGACGCCCGCGCGCCGGGCGCCGCTGCTGGGCGAGCACACCGACGAGGTCCTCGCCGAGGTGGTCGGGCTCAGCGACAAGGAGATCGCCCGATTGCACGACGAAGGAGTGGTGGCGGGCGCGCACGCCCCGGCCGTGAGCTGACGGCGACCGCGAGAAGAGTCAGCCGCGGCGCATCAGCCGGCCGACGGCATCCATCAGCTCGGCCGTCTTCTCGTCACGCTCGTCGGCGGTCTCGGCGCCGACCACACAGTGGTGGGCGTGATCGTCGAGCAGCCCGAGGGCGACCTTGTCGAGCGCGGCGCGGGCGGCTGAGATCTGCGTGAGCACATCGATGCAGTAGCGGTCCTCGGCCACCATGCCTTCGATTCCGCGGATCTGCCCCTCGATCCGCGACAGCCGCGCCAGCAGCTCGTCCTTGGTCGCCGTGTATCCCCGAGTCGTCATCGCGAGCGCCCAGCATACCACTACCCCCTAGGGGTATAGTCGATCTCGAGATGAGCGCGGTCCTCGACGTGATCTGGCACGGATTCCGGGACTCCCTGCTGATGGCCTGGGAGGTGTGGTGGGCGCTCGTGTTCGGATTCGCGATCTCGGCCGTCGTCCAGAGCTGGGTTCCGCGCGCGCGAATCGAGCGCGCGCTGGGGGGCGCCGGTGCCCGCTCGACGGGCGTGGCCACCGCGCTGGGGGCGGCCTCGTCATCGTGCTCCTACGCCGCTGTGGCGATCGCCAAGTCCCTGTTTGAGAAGGGAGCGTCGGCGACGAGCGCGCTGGCCTTCCAGTTCGCCTCGACGAATCTGGTCTGGGAGCTCGGGCTGGTGCTGTGGGTGCTGCTCGGCTGGCAGTTCACGCTCGCCGAGTACCTCGGGGGCATCGTGATGATCGTGCTCATGGCGCTCATGCTGCGGCTGTTCGTCAGTCGCGCGCTCGAGGACGAGGCTCGTGTGCATGCCCGTGAGGCCGACGCCGGCCACCAGCACCACGGTGCCCAGAGCGAGCTGACCTGGCGGGAGCGGCTGCGCTCCATCACCGCCTGGTCAGAGGTCGCCGCCAACTTCCGTATGGACTGGCTGATGGTGTGGAAGGAGGTTGCGATCGGCTTCCTGCTGGCGGGCTACATCGCGCAGCTGCCCGACCACTTCTTCTCGGCGCTGTTCGTAAGCTCGGCCCCGGCGCCGATCCCGGCGATCGAGAACGCGCTCGTTGGACCGGTGATCGCGGTACTGAGCTTCGTGTGCTCGGTCGGGAACGTGCCGCTGGCGGCGGTCCTGTGGTCAGGGGGCATCGGCTTTGCCGGCGTCCTGTCGTTCCTGTTCGCCGACCTGATCGTGCTCCCGATCATCGCGATCTACCGCAAGTACTACGGGGCCCGGTTCGCTCTGGCGATCACGGCGCTGATGTTCGTGACGATGGTCATCGCGGCGCTGATCGTCGCCGGGGCGTTTCACCTGGCGGGCGTGACCCCATCTGGCCACCGTCCCAGCCGGGCGTCGATCTTCGGCTCGGTGCGCGTCGACTACAAGCTGGTGCTCAACGCGCTGGCCGCGGCGGTGTTCGCGGGCCTGTTCTGGTTGACGAGGGGGCGGGGGGAGACCGGTGCGCAGTGCGGGATGCCGGCCGCCGGTCAGGCTCGGGCAGCCTCGACGCCGTCGCGCTCTGACCCGGCCACCACCTGACCATCGGCATTGACGATCAGGACCGGGACCTGGCTGTGGTTCAGCGCGAAGTGACTGACGCTCCCCAGGACCGAGGAGGTCAAGGCCCCCCGGCCGCGTGAGCCCATGACGACGAGGTCGTAGTTGCCGGTCTTGATCTGATGGATCAGCGCCTCGCGGATCGGCTCGCGGGTGAGGATCTTGGTGACCGGAATCGACTCGGGCACCCGGTCGACGGCGGCGCGCAGCGCCTGTTCGGCTTCGCGGGCCATGTCGGCGGCGAGGGGCTCGACGCCCGCCGCGGTCATCGGAGTGCAGGCCCAGTACGGGGGCCGGGAGATGGCGGTAATGATGGTCAGGCGCGAGTGCTCGGAGTCGGCGAGGTCGATCGCCTGCGACAACGCCTGGTCAGATTGGCTTGAGCCGTCTACACAAACGAGGATGTTGCGAAACATGACAACCACCCTGGGAAATTTGATTGGCATGCCAAAGGTTAGCATGCCACGGGTGCTAGGGTGAGGGAATGGACTCGTTGGGAGCGCAGGCCGTGACCGCGCAGGCCTCGGAAGAGGAGAACGGGCAAGAGTTTTTGGCCTCGTTCGACGCGCTGGCACAGGCCATCCGTCGCGCCCGGGGGGCCGTTGCTCAGGACCGGCCCGGCCAGCTCACCTTCTCCCAGTACGCGCTGCTGACGCCTCTGGCCACCAATCACGCTGCCCGGGTATCTGATCTGGCCGCCGAAGCGAGCATTGCCCCGTCGACCGCTACGCGGATTCTCGACGCGCTTGAGCGCCGCGCCATCGTCCGCCGCGACCGCTCTGACGAAGATCGCCGGCAGGTACGGATCACGCTCACCGAACTCGGGCGCCGGACGCTGTGCGCTCAGGACGAATGGATGCGCGGGCGCCAGCGCGCCTTCTTCGAAGAGCTGCCGGACGTAGAGCGCGAGCTCGTGGCCGATCTGCTGCTACGCCTTTCGAAGCTGATCGACGAGCTGGCCGCAGGCCCGGAGGGCTGAGCGGGCGCGCTCAGGGCTGAGCGCTCTAGAAGCCGGCCTTGGTCCAGCGGCGCGCGGACAGCTGCGACTGGACTTCGTGCACGTAGTTCAGCTGGCCCTGGTTGAGCCACGGATAGGGCTCATACCAGCCACCGATGCTGTTCCATGCCTGACCGGGCGAGTAGGTGGAGTCGCCCCAGTCCGACCGCGCTCCGCCCGGATCGTCGTAGTAGAAGCGGACGGTCGCGGCCTGGTAGTCGACGTTGAACGCCGTGGACTCCCAGCGCAGTGGCTCGGTTCCGGCTCCAACCGATCCGTTCGGCGTCCATTTGATCTGGGAGATCCCCATCGACTCGTAGACCTCGTCGGTTCCCGCCACCCTTGCCTGCGGCGGGTACTGGGCGTACTGGGCCGGGGTGACCGTGGTCAGATCCCCGAGCTGGGACATCTTCCAGTCAGACTCCTGCACGTACTCGGCGCGGAGGACGTCGGCCGGGATTCCCCACTTCTGAGCGGCCCACTGGATGATCTCGTCGGTCGTTCCCGTGTAGTGCCCGGTCACGTAGCGGTTGTAAGGGTTGGCGACGAGCACGCTTTGGCCGAGGTTGTTGGTAGCGCTGCGGAAGGTCTGAAGCTGTGCCGAGGTCGGCATGTAGTGGTTGGGGCCGGCGTTCTGCGGCCGGTTCTCAGCGGTCGGGATGACGCCGGCAGCGGCCTGCTGGTCAGAGAGCGGGGTAAAGCCGTTGGCCGAGGCGGGCCGCCAGTTCTCGCTGCCCGTGCTCGTGGTGCTAGCGGCGTGGGCGACCGGACCGCGCCGCCGGTTGGTCCGGAACTGGATCCGTCCGGCTAGCCGGGAGCGGTGGTGGGAGGACTTCGCCGAAGCGACCGAGGTGGTCAACGCCATGACGAGCGTCGCGGCAGTCACGATCGCCAAGAAGAGCGCGGCGAGGCGGGCGACGGTGAGGCTCTTCTGCGGGCTGGCTGTGGTCGGCATACAAATGCTTCGACCTGTCAGCCGCCGAGCGCCAGCCGGACAGGGCCGGCGTGGACATCTGTCCTACGAGGCGGTACTCAGACGGGTGGCACGCTGAGCTCGGGCCCGCCGGACTCGCTCACCGCGTCGGCGGCCTCGCCGAGTCCGTTTACGGAGACCACGGGCGGCTCCGCAGGCTCCACCCCGTCGGCGCCGTCGCCGTTCCCGTTTACGGCGGCGGGGGGCGGGGGCGGCGCGCCGTTCCCGTTTCCGTTCACGACCGCGGCGGCGGGGGGCGGCGTGCCGTTTCCGCTCACGACGGCTGCGGGCGGCTCGCCGTTTCCGTTCACGACGGCGGCGGCGGGGGGCGGCGCGCCGTTTCCGTTTCCGCTCACGGCGGCGGGGGGCCGCTCGCCGTTCCCATTCACGGCGGCTGCGGGCGGCTCGGCAGCGCCGTTGAGACCCGAGGAGGGGGGCGCGTCAGAATCGGTCGCCACACCGTTGGACGGCGGCTGGTCCAGGACGACCTCGACCTGGTCCGGCGTCATCGCGGCAGCGCTCCCGTTGCTCGGCTGCGTCAGCTCTGATGCATCGTCGGCGACCTGCTGTGCCTGGATCTGTTCCTTGTAATGGTCGAAGGTGTTGAACATGTTTCGCCGGTCGGGAACGGCGCGTCGGTCGCCGGGATGGCGGATCACCGGCACCGGAGCACCGTTGTAGGCGAGCGAGGTCTCGGCGGCCTCCATCATCATCACGACCTCGAGACCCAACTGCATGTTGGAGCGGGGCTGGTTGCCAGAACGGATAGAGGCGGCGAAGTCGGCGAGCTCGACCCGCAGTGGCTCCTCGGCGGTCAGATGGGGAGACACGACGTCGCCAATCCGGTAGGTCATCCGATGTTCGCCGAAGTTGTGAGGCTGGGCCAGCTCGGCTCCGCGGTCGTAGACGCGCAAAGGCTCATTGCTCGTGTCGTCATAGACGACCATCGCCCGGGAGCCGGCGATGACCGTCCGGCGGAGCTTGCTGGGCGCCAGCCAGGAGAGCTCGGTGCGCACGAGGATCCCCGAGGCCGCGTATCCGAGATCGACGAAAGCCACGTCCCACAGGCCGGGGACGATGGAGTCGCGCGCTATGGCCCGGGTGAAGGTCGGCATCCCCATCCAGTAGTGCAAGATCGAGAAGTCGTGCGGAGCCAGATCCTGGATCACGCTCGACTCCCGATGGTGGATACCGAGGTTTACGCGCGTCGAGGTGACGAAGAAGATGCGTCCGAGCGCATGCTGGTCAAGCAGTTCCTTGACGCGCACGACGGGCGGGGAGTAGAGGAACGTGTGTCCGGGCATGAGGATGAGCTGCTTGTCGGTGGCGATCTTGATCAGCTTGATCGCCTCCTCGCTCGAGGTCGTGATCGGTTTCTCGACAAAGACGTGCCTACCGGCACGCAGGCAGCGGTCGGCGATCTCGTAGTGAGTCTTCACCGGGGTCGCGATCAAAACGGCGTCGACCCACTTGTCCTCCAGGACGTCTTCGAAGCGACTGGTGAGCCGGGCCGCGGGGAATCGCCGTCCGTGCTTCTCCAGAAATTCCTCATTGAGGTCGCAGAGCATCGTGACCTCGAAGTCATCGAGGTCGCCGGCGGCGCGCAGCAGGTTGGGACCCCAGTAGCCGAGGCCAACGACGGCCAACCTGATTTTCGAAGTCATCATGGTCATCCTTCCTTGCAGGCACGGGCCAGCGCGTGTGCGACGCGCGTCTGCTGGCTCTCCGTGATTCCCGGGAAGCAGGGCAGCGAGAGGGACGTCTGGGCCAGCCGCTCGGCGACGGGGAAGTCGCCGGGGGCGTAACCCAGGTAGCGATAGGCCGGTTGCAGATGGATGGGAGTCGGATAGTGGATCGAGGCGCCGATGCCGCCAGCGCGCAGCTCTTCGAGGACGCGGTCACGCTCATCGACCTCGACCACGAACAGGTGGTGGACGTGGTATTCGTCGGCGGGCTCGGCCTCGGGGAGGACGACCGGCAGCCCGGCGAGAAGCTCGCGATAGAGAGCGGCCGCAGTTCGGCGCTGCCCGTTCTCCTGCTCCAGGCGGTTGAGGCGCAGCTGGAGCAGGCCGGCCTGGAGATTGTCCAGCCGCGCCGTGCGACCGACCCGCACGTGCCGGTTGGGTTCACCGGGAGCCGAGCCGTGGTGGCGCAGTGAGCGCACGGCATCCGCGACGTGCGGGTTCTCGGAGACGACGGCGCCGGCGTCGCCCGCGGCCCCAAGATTCTTGGAGGGATAGAAGGAGAAGGCGGCGGCGTCGCCCCAGGTTCCGGCGCGCCTTCCCTTGAGTGACGCTCCGTGGGCCTGCGCCGCGTCTTCGAGGACGGGCACGCCGCGGGCGGCGCACAGCGGGATGATCTCATCCATCGGGGCCAGGCGGCCATAGAGGTGCACGGGCACGACGGCGGCCACGTCGTTGTCGAAATGCGCTCGCAACGAATCGGGGTCCAGACAGCGATGGATGGGGTCGACGTCGACGAGCGTCGGGCGGGCGCCGATGGCCGCGATGGCCTCCACCGTGGCCACGAAGGTGTTGGGGACCGTGATCACCCGGTTGCCGGCGGGCACGTCGAGGGCCAGCAGGCCGAGCTGCAGGGCGGTGGTGCCGTCGCTGACCCCGACGCAGTGCGACGCGCCGCAGAAGTCGGCGAAGGCCTGCTCAAATTCAACAAGCTCGGCGCCGAACGTGAAACCGCCGGTGCTCCACAGCCGCTCGAAAACGGCGACCGCCTCCGCGCGAATCGGCTCCAGTCCGAGCGTGAGGTTGAAAAGGGGAATTGGAGGCTGTGCTGCCTCCTCTTGGCTCTTCGTTCCTGGTATTTCGAGTTGTGGTTTCACAAGCCCCCGTGGGTTCGCCTTCGCTTCTATTGGGATCGGTGGTCAGGGGGGCGGGGCGTGAACCTCTGGCCCGAGCCTGGACGTCTGTCCGATGGTGCGCTCGGATGAGCCGTTTTACGGGTAGAGAAAGTGGCTCGAATACCGGCGCGAGCGCGCAGAGAACCTCTACCGGGGGGCGGGCGTGAACACGAAGTTGTTCACGTAGCCGTCAGGCGGACGAGCCGTTGCCGGGTCAGATGCGATCAGCGCCAGCTGGTCGCGCTCCACATCGAACTCGTCAAGCGGGCGCGGGCCTCGCTCGGTGAGCATCTGGCCCTCGTAACCCAGGTCTCGCAACAGCTTGAAGGTCTCGGCCACCGGCGTCTGACGATGGCGCTGCTCGGCTTCCAGCATCACCACCGGCCGCTCGCGCCCCAGCAGCCCACGGCCGCCCAGCAGCGCCTCGTGCTCATGTCCCTCGACGTCGATCTTGAGCAGCCTGACGCCGGATGCCGAGGCGGTGGCCTCATCGAGCGTCGTGGTCGGCACGTCTACGACCTCGCCCTGGCTAGCCTCGGGACGCGGCTGCAGCGAGCCCATCGTCCGGTTGGGGCCCGAGGTCATCTCGGGAACCGATAGCCGAGCCGAGCCCGGTGTGTCGGACACTGCCGCCGTGATCAGCGTCACGTTCTTGCGGGCGTCGGCGATTCGCGATAGATCCCGGGCGTAGGCCGGGTGCGGTTCGAAGGCGATCACCCGGCCCTGGGGGCCTACCACCCGTGCCAGATGGTCGGTGAACAAGCCGATGTTGGCTCCTACGTCGAGCACCGTGTCGCCCGGAGAGACAACGTCGGCGACCACGGCCTTGACGGCGTCGTCCTCGCTGCGCGGCCAAAGGAGGCGAGCTTTCAGCGACGGGCTGACGGGTCCCACCACGCGCCAGATGAATGCCCCGACAAGATCCATCACCGCTCCTAATCCGCCGGGACGGTCTCGGGGATACGGACGGCCGGAGCCCGGACGGCCGGCCCTGGCGAGCCGAGCAGGGAATCGTAGGCGGCCAACAGCGAGACGCGGGCGTGCTCCCAGGCGAGCGACTCCTCGACTCGGCGGCGTCCGATGGACCCCATCCTGGCCCGCCGCTGAGGATCGCGCAAGAGCTCGAGGATGGCGTCCGCGAACGCCCCGGGGTCGTCGGGCCGGGCGTAGAGCGCGGCCTCCCCGGCGGTCACTCGAGACTCGGTCAGGTCATAGGCGACGACCGGCTTTGACATTGCCATGTACTCGGCGATCTTGATCAGCGTCGAGGCATCGCTGAGGGGGGTCAGCGGGTCCGGGACCACGCACACGTCCGATGAGCTGAGCAGGCGGCGCAGATCGGCGCTGCCGAGCCAGCCGGCGAACTCGACGTGATCCTCGAGCCCTAGCTCGCCGGCCAGCGTCCGGGCATCCTCAAGCGCGGGACCGTCACCGGCGAAGGTGGCGTGCCAATCGTCGTCGCGCTCGCGGAGCCGAGCGAGCGCCCGGATCGCCTGGTCCACCCCGTCCTGCGGAGCGATCTCCCCGACGAAGCTGATCAGTGCGCCGCGCCCACGCTTGAGCTTGGGATCGGGGCTCACCGGCGTGAAGCGAGCGAGGTCGGGGCCGCCCCGCACCACGTAGACGCTCTCCGGGCGCTTTCCGCCCCGCTTGATGGCAACGCGCTTGTAGGACTCGTTGGTCGAGAGCACCACGTCGGCGAGGCGAAAATTGATCGCCTCCACGAGCAGGGTCAGGCGATAGAAGAGATCTCGGCGACCCCCGAAGCGCGCCAGGTAGAGCTCGGGGGATAGGTCGTGATGGTCGAAGACCAGGCGGGCCCCTCGTCGGCGTAGCGAGAGGGCCGCGAACAGCAGGAAGTCCGGGGGGTTGGCGGCCTGGACGACGTCGAAGCCCCGATCCCCGGCCACCTTCCGTGCCAGACGCCGGATGCGCCAGAAGGCCACCGCGTACTCGCGCAGATAGCTGGCGGCGCTCTCCCCGGCCTCTGACTGGGTGAAGCGAAAGATGTCGATGCCCTCGCGCCGTTCAAAGGCGGCGCTCTCGGCTCCGCTGCCGCGCGGGCAGATCGCCACCGTCTCATAGCCGGCGTCTCGCAGGGCGCGCAGCTCATTCCAGACGCGCCGGTCACGGGGGATCGACAGGTTCTGCGAGATCAGAAGAACTCGCGGTCGGCCGGGCACGGCGCGTGGCTGTCGGCGGCCCCTCATCTCAGAACCCCGATTTCGTCCAGGCGCGTTGCGCCAGACGTTGTTTGACGACCTTGATGTAGTGGCGCGCGAGGTGGTTGGCCCACGGAGTGGGCTCGTACCACGCCCCGACCGTCTGCCAAGGCTGACCCGGACCGTAGGGGCGAGAGCACCAGCGACAGCGGCCGTCGTAGAAGTAGCGCAGCGTCGCCGCGTAGTAGTCGAGGTTGAAGGCCGTCGACTCCCAGCGCAGCGGCTCGGTTCCGGCGCCGACCGCGCCGTTCGGAGTCCACTTGACCTGGGCGATGCCCAGTGACTCGTACACCGCTCGCGCGCCCGGGACCCGTGAGAACGCGGGATAGCGCAGGTACACGGCCTTGCTGACCGGCCGCTTGTCCCCGAGCTGTGACTGATGCCAGCCCGACTCGTACTGCACCTGGGCCCGGATCCAGCTCGTGGGGATTCCCCATTTGTGAGACGCCCACTGGATGAGGTCGTCGGTGGACGGTTGTTCGAGGCCCGGGCGCCCGGTCACGTAGCGCAGCAGGGGGTTGACGGCGATGATGCGCCGGCCCTTGTCGTTACGCGCGGCCTGAAACGCGGCGAGCTGGGCGTCGGTGGGAACGTAGTCGTTGGCGGCGTGGTTTGCCGGGCGCTGCTCGGGCCGGTGGGTCACCAGCGCGGCGGCGCTGGCGTCCGAGAGGGGAGGGGTTCGCGGCGGCGCCCACCTCGTGACGTCGTGCTCTGACGGGCTGATTGGAATTGGCGCGGCCGAAGCGTGGTGACTCACGAGCACGACCACTACGACAGCGGCAGCGGCTGCTGCGGCCAGCGCGACGCCCACCACGAGGCCGAGGGTCCACCGTCGTCTGATTCCCGTTGTGGGCCCGGGGGCGTTACTCAAGGAAGGCTCGCCCACGGTCGATCAATCACCAGATGGCTCGGTCGTCATGGTCCACCTATCGGCGCGCGCCGCGGATCTATGAAGGCCGCGGGGCGCGAGCGAGCGAATTACGCAGGCGAGCGCGTTGCCGGGTCAGCAGATAAGCCCGTTCCTGCCGGCTCGCCCGGGGAGCCCGGCGAACGGCGGCGGTGAGCCAGCCGGCCATGAAAGCCGGTCCCCACAGCGTCGTCGGGCGCTGGCGCATGCGCCGCGCCGCGCCCAGCAGCATCCAGCCGGCCCCCGTCCCATAGCCGTAGCTGGCCATCCCCTCACGGCGAAACCCTCGCGCCGCGCCGTCCTGGGAACCGGTCGGACGCAGGTGCACAGGATCGCGATCGGAGGCCGGGAACGAGCCCGTCCTCCAGCCGTGCATCTGGGCACGTATCTCGTCGAGGGTGTCCCATCCCAGGCGGGGCGGAAGGGGATAGACCTGCTCGAAGCACTCCCGGCGGTAGAACTTCATGGCGCCGCGGACGTGGTCGGGCCAGCTGCGCTCTGTGAGCATCTGCCCGTCGGGACCAGGCATGACCAGCCGAGGGCCGGTCAATCCCAGCCGCGGGTCGGCCTCGAGGTGCGCGATGACGTCGGCGAACGAATGGGGGGAGAAGTCGATGTCGGCGTCGAGCTTCGCGATCACGTCCCAGTCGCCGTCGACGTTGGAGACGCCCCAGGAGAACGCCTCGAGCTCGGCGGCAGTCGCCAGTCGATCTCGCTGCTTGGGGCGGCGCGGGCGCTCGAGCACTCGGGCATAGGAGTGCTCGGAGGCGAAGGCTCGCGCCAGCTCCAGAGAACGGTCGGTGGACCCGTCGTCGACGAGCAGCAGGCGGTCGGGCGGTCGTGTCTGGCCGGCCAGGGAGGACAGGAAGATGGGCAGGTAGGCCTCCTCGTTGAGGAAGCAGGCGATCGTCACCAGGCGCATTTCCGCGAGCGTAGCTGGACGTTCGGGCAGTCATGACCGCGACCGCGCTCCCACGCTCCTGGCTGAGCGCCACCCTCATCTCAGCGTTGGCGGTGGCCATCGGGCTCATGGCCGCCCGTCACTCCTCCTACGCGCTGGCCCTGGCGGGAGTGTCCGTGGTCGCGTTGCTGGCGTTCACGATGCCGGTCACCCACCTGACGCTGCTGCTCGCGCTCACCGCAATCGTTCCCTACACGATCGAGAACCGGTATCACGCCGGCGGGGCCGGAGCGGGAAGCCCGGGACTGATCGCGTCCGACCTGTTCCTCGTCACGGGAATGCTGCGGACCGCGATGGTGCTCCCGCGGCTGACCCTGACCCGGCGCCAGATGACCGTCATCGGGCTGGTGATCCTGTCGGTGCTCTGGACCTCCTTTGAGGCGTGGCAGGGCTTCCGTGCCGGCCAGACGCTCTCCAACGTGGGCGCCGAATATCGCACCCTGGCGGGAGGGATCATCACCGCGCTGCTGGCGATCACGGTCTTGCACGAGGAGCCTGCCCAGCGCCGCATGCTCCGGGGTCTGCTCCTGCTGGGGCTCGCGCTGGGGCTGTGGGGGATCGCGCAGTGGACGCTGAAGCTGAGCTTCGGCACCAACTTCGGCGTGCGCCCAGGGGTCAGCCTGACCAGCGGCGGCAGCGGGCAGCTCCAGGGCGGGTTGTTCGGCTTTCCGATCGCAGTCGTGATCAGCGTCGGCGCCTTGACGTCGGGCAGACTGCACGGCTGGCGGCAGCTCGGGCCCGTGGTGGCGGTGCTGGTGGTCAACCTCATCTCGCTCCTGCTCACCTTCGAGCGCACGTTCTGGATCGCCGCCATCGTGGGCGTGCTGATCGTGATCGTGCGGGCGGCCCCCCGTCAGCGCTACCGGGCGCTCGTCTGGTTGCTGGTGACCGTGACCCTGGGCTTAGCCGTGCTGGCCGCCTTCTCGCCGGGCACGCTGCGCACAGCCGAGCAACGGCTGCTCAGCGTGGGCCAGTATCAGGTGGACAACTCGGTTCGCTACAGAGTCGTCGAGTCGGGGTTCGTGATCAACAAGATCAAGGCCAAACCGTTGTTCGGCTGGGGGCTGGCAGACACGATCTTCTGGGGCCAGCCCTGGGAGCAGGTCCCGCCCACAGCCGCCTCCTACACGCATGTCGGCTACCTGTGGCTGTTCTGGAGGGAGGGCCTGATCGGCGGGAGCATCATCCTGGTGCTGCTGCTCCTCACGATGCTCTGGCCCGGACGACCCCGGGGCGGAGACCTCCTCGCCGGGGTGCGCAGAGGATGTCAGGCCAGCATCGCTGTCTACCTGATCGTCGACTTCACCTTCCCGGCGTTTCAGGGCTCTGACAGCACCTACGTGATGGGGCTGCTGATCGCGATGTGCGCACTGCCAGTGCTGTCGAGGCGCACCAGCGGGCCGCCGGATCAGCGCCCCGTCCTGGACAGCGTCGCCGTCAACACTCCGCGACCCTCGGCGTAGAGGGCCGGTGCCCGCCCGCGTAACACGAGCGCGAAGGCAAGCGCGCCGAGGGCGGCTCCAACCAGCCCGGCGACTAGCCATCCGCCGGTGAGCGCATGCAGACCCAGGCAAACCGCGGCGGTGATCACGCCCTGCACCGCCACGCAACCGGCGACGCCGCTCACCGCTCCCAGGAGCGCCGCGATCGGCAGGTCGATGCCTCGCCGCCCGCGCCAGGCGTAGGCGGCAGCAAGACCGCAGAACGTGAACACGTGGGCGATCGCCGCGCCCCGGATCCCGTCCAGGTTGACGCCGATCACGATCGCGATGATCGTGGCCACCGCCCACGTCACGTCGATCTGCGCGCGCATGCGCACGCTGCGCACCCCGGCGCCGGCCAGCGCCTCTCCCAGGATGTTGACCACCCCCTGGCAGATCCCGACCACGACGAGGATCTCGAAGGGCACCACCATGCCCTCCCACTTGTGGCCGAGAACACCGGGGATCAGACCAGGCGCGAGCGCGCACGCCACCGGCAGCAGAGGCAGGAGAACGAGCGCCATCATCCGCACCGCCTTGAGCGTCTGGCGCCGGACCATCTCCTCATCGCGGGCGGCTGCGACCGCGGGAAGCACGACCTGCCCGACCGCCCACGACACCTGGGTGAGCGGTGCGAAGGCGAGCGAGAACGCCAGGGAGTACAGGCCCAACTGCTGCGCATCCGTGAACGCCCCGACGACGAGATTGTCGAACGTCCAGGCCAGGAAGGCGGCGCCGGCGATCATCAGGAACGCCCGTCCGGCGGGGGGGCGGGCCACCCGGTCCGCGGACTCCGAGCGCCGGGGCAGAAGGTCGCGCGCGGCGAGCAGAGTGAGCGCGGTGATGATGATCTGGTTGACCAGCAGGCGGATGACGAGCGCCCACACCCCCGCTCCGAGCGCTCCGGCGACGATGGCGATCACGGAGGCCACGGCACTGGCGGCGATCGTCAGCTTGGCGACGCTCTGAAAGCGCAGATGCTTGGAGAGCAGGGCGTTGGGAACGATGGCGACGGCGGCGATCACGACGATGATCGACAGCACCCGCAGGGCGCTGGGATCGGCTCCGTCGGCGAAGATCTTGGCGATCGGTGTCGCCAGGCCGGCGAACACGGCCGTCCCCAGCAGGCCCGCCAGGCTGGTGATTGCGAACGCGCGCCGGATCGACGACGGCGCCAGATTCCGGGCGATGATCAGCGACCCTCCGGCACCGGACTCCAGGACGATCAGCGTGAAGGCGACCACCGCGGAACCCACGGCGATGATCCCGAAGTCCCGGGGCTGGATGAGCGCCGCCAGCACGAACAGCGACCCGTACCAGAAGCCCTGGCCCACGGTGACGCTCAGAACCTTCCACGAGACCCCGGTGGCGACGGCGCCGACCGTCGGTGCCTGGACGGCGGCGGCGAGCTCCTCCCCGTCCGGTGGTCGGGCGACGTCGCTGTCCACGGCGCCCATCGTAGGTGCTGGTGGGGCCTGATCTGCACGCAGCTCGGCGAAGTGCCGAGGTCAGACCGAGACCGTCCGCTAGTTTGCTGGCGCCAAGATCGAGGGATGCGGGGAGCGTGGGCGATGCGAGGGAGCGCGTAGATGAGCGGCCTCGAGCCTCCCCGGCTGCTGTTCGCCGCCCGCCGTGCGCCCTACCCGCTCAACAACGGGGCGCGGATACGCAGCTATCAGCTGCTCACGGGGCTCGCTCGATCGTTTCGCACGACCTTCATCACCTTCGAGCACCATCCCGACAGCGCGGACGGGCTGTCCACGCGCGAGGAGCTGGAGGCGCTCCTGCCGGGAATCGAGGTGATCACGGCTCCCGGATCGGGGGCTCACAAGCGGGCCGACCAGGTGCTGAGCCTGGGCCACGCTCGGTCGTTCACCTTCGGCCGTTACAACACCGAGGAGTTCAGGGCGATGGCGCGGCGGTGCGTCGAGGCCCAGCATCCCGATGTCGTGCACTTCGACGACCCCGGCGTGGCCCTCGTCGGTCGGCTGCCGGGCGCGCTCAACGTCTACAGCTCACACAACGTCGAACAGCGGCTCCTCGCCCTCGCCGCCCGGGTGGGCAGCCGGCCGAATCGGCTCTTCAACGAGGTCGAGCGCCGAAAGGTCGCCCGTGAGGAGCGGCGAATCTGGAGGGAGATGGATATCTGCCTGGCCGTGTCCGAGCTCGATCGCGGAGCCATGATCGAGGCCGGCGCCCGGCGCGTCGAGCTGTGCCCCAACGGCGTCGCCGAGGTGCCCCAGCTGCCCCGACGCGTCCGCAAGGTCGACGAGCCGCTACGCCTGCTGTTCGTGGGATCAGGAGACTACGGGCCCTACGAGCGAGGGCTCGCGTGGCTGGTCAACAAAGTGCTGCCCGAGGTCAGAGCTGCAGTGAAGCTCGACTTTGAGGTCGTAGGGACGCCCCCCGTGCACCCGATCGCGGCTCCCGGAGTTCGGTACGTGGGCCGCGTCCCCGAACTGGAGCCCTACTACGAGCGCGCCCACGTGGTCGTGATACCGGTCTTTGAGGGCTCGGGGACGCGGCTGAAGCTGATCGAGGCAGCCGCGTACGGGCGACCGACGGTGACCACGGCGCTGGGCGCCGAGGGGCTGCCGCTGACGCCCGGCCGTGACTTCCTGCAGGCCGACGACGCCGGCGCGTTCTCCGCAGCGATTCTGCAGCTGGGCAGCTGGTGGCTGGAGGACCGATCTGAACCGCTAGGCGAAATGGTCGACAGCGCCCGCCGGCAGGTCCAGCCGCTCACCTGGTCGCGGATCGTCTCGGACCTGGCCGACCTCTATCGGGCGTCGCTGCCATGAGCGGCAACGGCTTGGGCCACCCGCGCCGGAGCGCGCTGCCATGAGCGGGCGGGGCCTGCTGATCGTCAACGGCGACGACTGGGGTGCCAGCGTGACGACCACCGACGCCATGCTGCGCTGCGTGGAGGCGGGCGCGGTCACCTCGGTCAGCGCCATGGTGCATATGGCCGATTCGCACCGGGCGGCGGAGCTCGCGCGAGGCACGGATCTGCCCACCGGAC
>JBAPXO010000556.1:0-1611 GCA_049284255.1 Solirubrobacteraceae bacterium
ACCTGCGCCCGCCGCTCCCGAGCCCCCCGCTGAGCCGCGCCGGCGCTCGACGCCGCATCCGTCCCTGGAGGGTCAGCGGCCGCTGCTCGAAGAGGAGGAGCGCCACGTGCCCTCCCCCCAGGAGCGCCTGCGCCACGCCTTCTCGGCTGACATTCCCGAGAACGTGCTCGACCGCCCGGCGACGCGGACGCCGGTCTCCGACGTATATGCGCGCCCGGATGCCGAGTTCGACACCTTCCCGCCCCCCACGACGGTCGGCCAGCCCGTGCTGCGCGTGGTCGGCGTGGGCGGGGCCGGGGTCAACGCCGTCAACCGCATGGTCGAGGCCGAGATCACCGGGGTGGAGTTCATGGCGGTCAACACCGATCTGCAGTCGCTACAGCTCTCGGCTGCTCACGAGACCCTTCACATCGGCGACACCGTGACGCGCGGCCTGGGCTCGGGCTCTGATCCCGACCTCGGACGCCGGGCGGCCCGCGAGGAGTACGACCGCATCAAAGCGATGCTCCGGGGCGCCGACATGGTGTTCATCGCCGCCGGGGCCGGCGGGGGAACGGGCACCGGCGCTGCTCCGGTGGTCGCCCAGATCGCGCGTGAGCTCGGCGCGTTGACGGTCGGAATCGTGACGCGACCGTTCCAGTTCGAGGGTACGCGGCGGCGTGAGCAGGCTGAGGTCGGGATCGCGGCGCTCGCCGACGAGGTGGACACGCTGATCGTGGTTCCCAACAACCGACTCCTGTCAGTGCTCGACCGAGGCGTCTCCATGGTCGAGGCCTTCCGGGTCGCCGACGACGTGCTGCGTCAGGGCGTCCAGGGGATCTCGGACCTCGTGACCCTGCCCGGCCTGATCAACCTCGACTTCGCCGACGTGCGCACGATCATGTCCGACGCCGGTAACGCCCTGCTCGGCATCGGCATGGGCACGGGGGAGAGACGCGCGATCGATGCCGCCGAGCAGGCTGTGGCCTCTCCGCTGCTGGAGACCAGCATGGAGGGGGCGCGCTCGATCCTGCTCTCGATCACCGGCGGCAACGACATCTCGCTGTGGGAGGTCAACGAGGCGGCCAAGGCCGTCGCCGAGGCCGCCCATCCCGACGCCAACATCATCTTCGGCGCCATGGTCGACGAGAAGCTCGACGACCAGGTCTGGGTGACGGTCGTGGCCACCGGTTACGGAGACCAGCGTCCGCGTCGTCCCCGTGAGGAGCCGTTTGCGAGCGCGCCCCCCTCGCGTGTCGAGGAGGCGCCGCGGCGGTCGCTGCGCGAGCCGGTAGGCGAGCCGCGGGTGAGCCGGGTGCGCCGCACCTCGGACTTCGACGTGCCGGAATTCATCCCGCGTCGTTAGCGGCGGTCTCCCGCCGCGCGGACGTCGAGCGTTTCTCCTCGGTCGTGGCTGCGGCCGGGACCCAGGATGCGCCCGCGAGCCGCGGCCGCGAACCTGCAGATCGCGCCAAATCAAGACGCGGCCTCGCGATTTGTCGCAAACTGCATGCTGTGCCTGCATCTGGTGACAAATCCGGAGGGGCGGTTTGGGTTTGGCACGCAGCGCGGGTCGTGGCCGCCCGGACCCCGCTCGACGCCACCCGGATCCCGCTCGGGGCGGCGTGAGCT
>JBAPXO010000557.1:0-4905 GCA_049284255.1 Solirubrobacteraceae bacterium
CCGCTTTTCAGACCGCCGAGGAGCTGGCCCGTCGCGCCAACACCTCCTCGAGCACGGTTGTCCGCTTCTCCCAGGCCCTCGGGTTCGAGGGCTTCCCCGAGCTCCAGCAAGCCGCGCGCGACGAGTATCGCCGCCGGCCGGCCGGAGCCTCAGAGACGCTCGCAGCCGCCGCGCCGCTGTTCTCGCTTGACCACACCGAGTTCGAGGCGGCGCTCGCCGCCGACCACGTCAACGTCGAGGACACCGCCCACAAGCTTTCACGCTCGGACGTGGAGGCGGCCGTCGACGCGATCGTCTCCGCGGAGAAGGTGCTGATTGCGGGGACCGACCAGATGGCCTTCTTCGCCAGCTACCTGCGCCACCTCCTCATGCTTCTCGACCTGCGCGCCGAGATCGTCGCCAGCCCCTCGCAGGAGGCGCTCGGGCGGCTGAGCCGGATCGAGTCGACCACGCTCGTCGTCGGCCTATCGGCCGGGCGTCCGCACCCGCTGATCACGCGGACGATGAAGCTGGCCCGCCACCGCAAGGCTCCGACGATGGCGATCACCGACGCGACGCTTTCCGAAGTCGCACGATTGGCCCGCATTCGGCTGTACTACTCGTCGAACACCCCGGCCTTCGTACGTTCGCACACCGCCCTGCTGGCGATCATCCAGGCGCTCGCCTACGGCGTTTATGCCCGCGACGCCCAGCAGTACGACGTGCGGATCAAGGCCTTCCGCCTGAAGTAGAAGACGCGCTCGCAGAGCCACGGTGGTTCGCGGGCGACCGACGTGGGCGCAAAAACCGCCCTGTCGTGTCGGATTCAGCGCCCACGTCGCGGCCCGGGGGAGCGCGGGCTGGCCTCGGCAGAGATGGATCAGCGCCGCGACACCAGCAGCGCCTGGCTGGCGCGTCCGATCCGGCCCCGCTCATCCCAGAGGACGCTCTCGGCGACGGCGATCGCGCCCACCCCTACGCGCATCTCGGACTGAAGGGCCACCCACTCGCCGACGGGAGCCCGTTCTATCTGCAGGGTGAGGTCCGGGTTGATGAACACGTGGTCCTCCCAGCTGAGCACCGAGGCGATCCCGTTGCCAAAGTCTCCGGCGGCCGTAAGCCGCTCCATGGGATGGATCTCGTGCCCGGCGATCAGCGGGTGGCGCAGCCGAAACCAGGCCGTCGCCGGTCCCGGCTTGCGAAATTCTCCTTCTACGAAGCGGATGTCCATGCCATGAGTGGCGAACATTGGCGGCCCGACCGCCCAGTCGCTCTCGGTAGCCGCCTGCGGCCCGGCAAAGGGGGGCGGAGGGCCGGGATCCGGGTCTCCGAGCTCGCTCGGGGTCAGCAGGAGGGCCCGCGCGCGAACCACCTCGGTGCCCTCGCCATCGGTCAGGAAGGCATCGAGCAGCGTCACGCGTCGCCCCGGTCTGATGATCTCGACTCGCGCCTGCAGCGCGCTCGTCGGCACCGGGCGAACGAACTCGCAGGTCATCCGGGCCAGCGCGAACGCCGGGTTCAGGTTCTCGGCAAGCACGGCGTGGACGAGCAGGGCCGCAGGCGCCCCACCGTGCAAAGCCCCCGGATCCCACGGCCCGACGGCTAGTTCGGTGGCCGTGAAGCGGTCGCCGTCATGGACAAAGATGCTCTCTGAACTCATCGGCCGACAAACTAGCGCCCGGCTACACTGAGCCGATGGCTAGCAACGGCGACACGCCTCGCGACGAGGCCACCTTCACCGTCAAATCGGGCCTGGCCGAAATGCTCAAGGGCGGCGTGATCATGGATGTCGTCACCGCCGAGCAGGCCAAGATCGCCGAGGACGCGGGAGCCGCCGCTGTGATGGCGCTCGAGCGCGTTCCCGCCGACATCCGGCGTGACGGGGGAGTGGCGCGGATGTCGGACCCCGCGATGATCCAGGGGATCCAGGACGCGGTCTCGATCCCGGTGATGGCCAAGGCCCGCATCGGCCATTTCGCCGAGGCCCAGGTCCTCGAGGCCCTCGAAGTCGATTACATCGACGAATCCGAGGTGCTGACGCCCGCCGACGAGGCCAACCACATCGACAAGTGGCAGTTCAAGATTCCGTTCGTGTGCGGCGCCACCAACCTCGGCGAGGCGCTGCGGCGCATCGGCGAGGGGGCAGCCATGATCCGCTCCAAGGGCGAGGCCGGAACCGGCGACATCGTCAACGCGGTCCGGCACCTGCGGATGATCCGCCGGGAGATCCGCCGCCTGGGGGTGCTCGATGCCGAGGAGCTTCCCACCGCCGCCAAGGAGCTGGGTGCGCCGCTTCCTCTCGTCCGCCAGGTCGCCGCCGACGGCGGCCTGCCGGTGGTTCTCTTCTGCGCCGGCGGGATCGCGACCCCAGCCGATGCCTCACTGGTGATGCAGCTGGGTGCCGAGGGCGTGTTCGTCGGCTCGGGGATCTTCAAGTCAGAGGATCCCGAGCGCCGGGCCCGCGCGATCGTCGAGGCCACCACGCATTACCGGGATCCCGCCCGGGTGGCCGCCGCCTCGACCGGTCTTGGGCAGCCGATGGTCAGCCTCGAGTCCTCAAAGCTCGAGACCGAGCAGCTGCTGGCCCCCCGCGGCTGGTAGGCGTGGCCAGCTCATCGGCCGGCGCCGGTCCGCTCGTCGGAGTCCTCGCCCTGCAGGGTGATTTCGAGGCTCACGCCCGGATCCTGCGCTCGCTGGGAGCGACGCCGCGGGAGGTGCGCGTCCCCGCCGATCTCGACAGCCTCGACGCCCTCATCATCCCCGGCGGCGAATCGACCGTGATGACGCTTGGTATCGAGCGCGAAGGCCTGGCGGAACCGCTGCGCGCGCTCGCGGCCGCCGGAACCCCGGTGCTCGGGACGTGCGCCGGGATGATCATGCTCGACCGTGACCACCTCGGTGTCCTCGACATCCTCGCTCGCCGCAACGCCTTCGGGCGCCAGCTTCGCTCGTTTGAGGCCGACCTCGACGTCGAGGGGGTGGACGACGGGCCGGTGCACGCCGTGTTCATCCGCGCGCCCTGGGTGGCCGAGACCGGACCCGAGGTGCGCGTGCTCGCCGACGTCGACGGCCACCCGGTGGCGATCCGTCAGGGCGATGTCCTCGCGGTCTCCTTCCACCCCGAGCTGACCGGCGAGACCCGGTTGCATGACCTGCTCCTCAGGCTGGTGCGTGAGCGCGGGCGCGCAAGCGAGCAAGCCGCCTAAGCGAGGCTGTCTCAGCGCCCCAGAGGCTCGCGCGGGCGCTGCGCCCAGTCGCGAAACTCGCGCTCGAACCGCGCCCAGTCAAAGCGCGGTACGCCATCGGGATCAGGCGGTGGCGGCTCGTCCGCGGGCTCGTCATCGCCGGGTGGCTCGTCCTGATCGCGGCCTCGAGACAGCCATGCCGCCAGGGTGGCGACCGATATCCCCGTGGCGTAGACGAGAGCCGCCAGGGCGGGGTGGCGGGTGTGGGTGGCCAGCCAGCCCACGGCGTAGAGGATCAGGGCCGAGAGGACCAGCCGCCTCAGCTCGGAGGGGGCGATCCGCCGCCGCGGAGCCTGCGCGAACACGCTCACGAAGATGGCCACCCCGAGGACGACGGCAAAAGCAAGCCTCCACGCGACTGACAGCGACACGACCACCTTGCCCAATGATCGAGCCCGACGCTCGATAAATCAACCCTTCGGGGTGCGCGCCGTCACCTGGGTCACCATCTGCGGCGCGTCAGACCTCCAGGCCGTGGCGCATGGTGTTCTCGCTGAAGGCACGCTGCTGGACGAACTGGAGCAGGTAGTCGGGACCGCCGGCCTTCATCCCCGTCCCCGACAAGCGGTTGCCGCCAAAGGGCTGGCGCCCCACCATCGCGCCGGTGATCCCGCGGTTGACGTACAGGTTGCCGACGGGAGAACGTTCGCGGACGCGGCGTACCACGGTCGGGTCACGGGCGAACAGTCCCCCGGTCAGCGCGTACGCCAGGCCGTCGATGACATCGCAGGCGTGCTCGACGTCACGCACGCGCTGCACGGCCAGCAGGGGACCGAAGATCTCGTCGCTGAGCACCGAGGAGTCGTCGGGCAGATCGCTGACCACGGTGGCGGGACAGAACCAGCCCGGCGCCTCGGGGGGCTGGGCGCTGCCCACGATCTGGCCGTGCTCGGCGGCAAGGCGTCCATAGTGGGCCACGCGCTCCTGCGCGTCGCGCTCGATCACCGGCGGCACGTCTATCCCGAGCGTCTGGGCCTGTCCGACGACGAGCACGTCGACGGCGCCGGCGAGCCGCTTGAGGAGGTGATCGGCGACTGCTTCGTGCACGAGGATGCGGGAGGCCGCCGAGCATTTCTGGCCCGCGTAAGCGAACGCCGAGCCGATGATCGCCGGCACGGCCTCATCGAGGTCGGCATCGGAGTCCACGATCACGCAGTTCTTGCCCCCGAGTTCCGCCACCACCTGCTTGAAGTGCCGCTGGCCACTCTGCGTATCAGCGGCGGCGCGAACGATCTCCTTCCCCACCGCCAGCGACCCCGTGAACGCGATCGCGTGCACGCCGGGATGAGCGACGAGGGCGGCGCCGACCTCGCCCTCCCCAGGAAGCAGCGACACCGCGGCCGGCGGGACCCCTCCGGCCCGCAGCGCCTGCACGAGGCGGTAGGCCATCGCCGGAGACTGCTCGGCCGGCTTGAGGACAACCGTGTTGCCGGTCGCCAGCGCGGCGGCCGTCATCCCGCAGGGGATGGCGAGCGGGAAGTTCCACGGCGAGATGACGGCTACGACCCCGCGCGGGACGTAGTGCAGCTCGTTGTGCTCACCCGGGACCTGCAGGAGCTCACGGCCCCGGCCGAGCTCGATCGCTCCCCGCGCGTAGTACTCGAGGAAGTCGATCGCCTCGCAGACATCGGCGTCGGCCTCGGGCCAGGGTTTGGCGCACTCGCGGACCTCGAGCGCGGCC
>JBAPXO010000558.1:0-4378 GCA_049284255.1 Solirubrobacteraceae bacterium
TGTCGAACCTCATCGGGCCGCTGCTCGGAGGGATCCTGACCGTCACCCTCGGGTGGCGCGCGGACTGGTGGGCGCTCGTGCCGCTCACGATCGCCGCCGCGGTGGCGATCGAGCGCCTGGTGCCGGCGAATCTCGTCCCGCCCGTGGTGGCGACCGGAGAAGACGACGGTCATCCCGCGTCCAAGCGGATCGTGTTCGCCGCGGCGCTTGTGGCCGCGCTCACCTTCGCGGTCATGATCGGCGCCTTCTACATCGCGGAGCAGTACCTCCAAAGGGTGGCTGGGTTCTCGGCGCTCGGTGCCTCGGGCGCGCTCGTGCTGGTGGCGCTCCTGGTGGGGGTCGCGGCGCCGCTGGCCGGCAAGCTCGTCGACCGCTTCGGCGAGCAGCTACCGGCGATGCTGGGGTTCCTGTCAGCAGGTCTCGGGCTGGCGGTGCTTGGTATCTCTGGCGTCTCGCTCGACAGCGTGGTCACGATCCTGCCCTTGATCCCGGTCGGCCTGGGCCTGGGAATGCTGTTCGTCCCCACCTCGCGCGCGGCCCTTAACGCGACCCCCGAGGCTGCTCACGGGCGCACGTCGGCCTTGCTGTCGGTGGGGCGTCTCCTCGGGGCCGCCGTGGGGGCGGGGCTCGCGGGCGTGGCCCTAACCGGCACGCTGACCGCCGAGACGGTGCACCACACCCTGCTGATCGGCGCTGGGCTGTGTCTGGTGATCGGGATCCCGGCTTCGACCTTCCTGCGCGCTCCGCGCCCGCGGCCCGCAGGCGCCGCCTAACCCTCGCCCGATCCCTTGGTCCGGTAGGTGCGGACCTTGGTCCGGTTGCCGCACACCGCCATGTCGCACCACCGTCCCGAGCGATTGCGCGAACGGTCATAGAACGCCCACACGCAGTCGTCAGCGTCGCAGGCCTTGACGCGCATCCAGGTGCCGTCGGCGGCTGCCTCGGCGACTGGAACCAGCACCCGCGCCAGTGCGCCCCAGAAGTCAGAAGCTCGCGGCTCGAGTCCGACCGAGCCGTCGCCGCTGAAGCGCACAGAGAGCCGGCCGCGGTCGGCTGCGCGCTCGAGGGTCGCGGTCGCCTTCGGGTCGTGCTCTCCCTGGTTGTGGGCCAGCAGGACCGCCCGCAGGGCCTCGCGAAGCTCGATCGCCTCGGCGAGCTCGGAATCCGTGGGATCAGAGCTGGATTCAGCGTAGAGCCCGCGGTCGCGAAGCCAATCGCCGAGTCCGGCGGTGGTTCCGAGAGCCTCGGTGCCCTCGTCGACGTCGAGCGTGTTGACGAAGTCGATGACGAGCTGCAAATCGTGGGGGGGAGGGGTTGAAACTGCCATAGCCATTTAGTAGGTTACAACAACACCACCAAACGGTCTACGGAGGTGTCGGCAACCATGATCAATCAGAGCGCTTCCATCGAACGGCTTCCGCGCTGGGAGCCCGAGTGCATCGCAGAGCTGCTGCGGCCGCGGCTGCTGACCCGTCTGGCGGCCTTCGTGCGCCGAAGCAAGCTTGATCGGCTCCTCAGCGAGGGCGCCGATCCCACATCTACAACCCAGCTCGCCGCGCGTGCCGCGCAGCTCGCCAGGCGCTCGACG
This sequence comes from Solirubrobacteraceae bacterium, assembly GCA_049284255.1. Taxonomy (GTDB): domain Bacteria; phylum Actinomycetota; class Thermoleophilia; order Solirubrobacterales; family Solirubrobacteraceae; genus Palsa-465. The sequence goes on from JBAPXO010000558.1 coordinate 1,589, forward strand.
CGGGCCAACGTCGCCACAGGCCTGGAACACATGGCGCTCACCGTCGATGACCCGCCCAGCCACGTGCGGATCCGTCCCTCGCGCCAGGCGGCGCTGGCCAACCGGTCGACGTTGCTCGACCTGGCGGCGGTCTTGCGCCGCAACGAGCCCGTCTACGCGCGGGGCATCGCACGGCTGCGGCTGCTCGTCACCGACGGCACGGGCCCGGCGTATACCGACCGGCGTGGCGAGGCCCTGGCGCACGCGCTTGCCCTGGCCGCCTGCGACCTGGCCGGTTAGAGCCAACCGGTTAGTCCTGGCCGGCAAGCTCCGGGGCGACGCTCGCCGTCGTCTCCGGGATCGCCGCGGCACCCTGCCCATCGCGACCGCCGCTGGCCTCGATCAAGACCTGCGCCACGAGCTGCGGCGAGTCCCAGGTCGGGATGTGACCGCAGCCGGGGAGATCGATGTTGCGGATCCGGTCAGGCACCCAGGGCGGACGCTCGATCAGCCGGTCGCGCTCGGGCCACACCAAGGTGACCGGGCAGCGGATGCGCTCCAGTCCCTCGAATCGGCCGGCGCGCATCGCGTCGTTGACGGCCCGGAAGCCGGGAGCCATCGCGTAGGCGCGGACCAGGTGGGCGGCCTGGGCGGCCGGAATGCGGCTCGGATGCGCGACCGAGCCCCCGAGCAGCAGCCGCCGTCCCGGTCGGGTCATGGCCACGGGCCCGGCGAGACCGACCAGGGCATGCCCCAGGCGATGGGCAATCGCCGCCTTGGGGACGAGCGGCTGAGGCCAGAGTCCCGCGGGGGCGATCGCGGCCACCGTGCGGGCGCCCCCGCGTAGGGCGAGCTCCAGAGCCACCCAGCCCCCGAGGGAGTTGCCCGCGACGTGGGGGCGCTCGATTCCGAGTGCGGTCAGCTCCTGAACGAGGGCTGCGGCCAGCGCCGCGGGTGTCGGAAGCCCCTCGGCCAGCGGAGGCGACTCGCCGAAGCCCGGCAGGTCGACGGCGATCACCTCTCGACGGTCCGCCAGCAGGCCGATGATCGGGTCCCAGACATGGCGGTCGGCCCCGAGGGGGTGCAGGAGGACGAGGGGCGGGCCGTGGCCGACCCGGTCCAGGGCGAGCGTCACCGACGCTGCTCAGCTCTCGACTGCGACCGCGATGGCGCCGTTGGCCAGTGCGGCCGCGCCGCCCACCGCCAGGATCAGACTGGCCGAGCGGTCGGGGAGCTGGCGGCGGCCGGCGAGGGTCGCCACCACGTCGGTCAGGTCTCCGGCAAGGCCGCCCACCAGCCACGGGCGCAACGGCGCGTCCGCGACCCACGCGGCCATCGCCAAGCCGTTGATGACGATCTCCCGGGTGCCCAGAGCGCGGAGCGGGACCTGAGCCGGAGCACTCGCCGCCTCAGAGCCGAGCCACGGCTCGGTGAGCTTGGACGGGGCCGCGAGCAGCCCGACGCCGAAGGCGATTCGCAGACCGAAGCTGACGGCGGCAGCGCGCCGGGCAAGCGAAGTGCTCATGTCATCACCCTACGCCAAAGCGCCTGCGGAGCGGATTCGTGACGGGCCAGGGAGTCGCCCAGCAGCCAGATCGTCGGTGGCCACAGGCCGACGAAGAGGGCCCGCCGCTCGGCGTTGCCGCGCTCGTCCTGATCGACGGTCTTGGCGCGGATCCAGAGAGCGATGCAGAGTCCGATGGAGCCCATCGAGAGCGTCTGCAGGTGCCAGGCGCGCACCCCGGCCCGGTGAAGCGGCGTGGTCAGTTCGGTTCTGGGCATCGCTGAGCGTTATACCCAACTTACGGTTGGTAACTCCGTTCTGCGTCGTAAGCCACGGCGCGGGTAGCGTGGAGGCATGCCGCGTCGTCCGAGCCCCGCCCGCCGCTGGCTGACCGCGGCGACTTGGCCGATCGGCGTCAGCCTCACCTCGTGGGACTACATGTGGCGCTCGACACCCCTGCACCGCGAGGAGATCCTGGAGCCGGGGGCCGAAGGTCACCTGCCCCCCGGATATCCGGAGAGCGTCGATGACGCTGAGGTCAACGGAGTGCAGGGGGGATGGGGACCGCTGTTTCACCGCTGCTACCGGACCCGGATTCGCGAGACCGCGCTCGAGCCAGCGGAGCTCATGCGCGAGCTGCAGGCCGACCCCAACCGAGCGGCCCCGACGCAGTTCGCCCGCTTTCAAAAGCTGCTCGGGGAAAAGGGGGCGATGGCCGTCGGCGACGAGTACGTGGTGCGGATGCCTGGCCCCTGGGACGGCCCGGTGCGGGTCATCGCCGCCGAGGAAAGATTCTTCCGTCTGGCCACCCTCACAGGCCATCTCGAGGCCGGGCAGATCGAGTTCCGCGCGCTGCCCGGCGATCCCATGACCTTCGAGATCGAGTCCTGGGCGCGGTCCGCGGACCGCCTCTCCAATCTGCTGTATCACCGGGTGCGCATGGCAAAGGAGATCCAGGCCCACATGTGGATCTCGTTCTTGGAGGGAGTGGTCTCGGTCTCGGGCGGGCGGATGACCGGGGGCGTGGAGATCGATACTCGCCGCGTGGAGACCGGACTGCCGTCGTGAACCTGTCACCCGGCATCCGGCGCCGGCTCGCCGCGCTGGCCGATAAGCCGGTCAACTTCGACCCCGACTCGATCGATCTCGCCGATCCGCCCCCGGGCTGGAACGTCGACGACCGCCGCCAGCGCCTGCCGGCAGAGTCGCCCGGGGACCCCGTCGGCGACGGCAGCTGGGAGATCGCCCGGCAGCTGATCCGCGGCTACGAGTTCGCGGACCCCTCGATGGTGCGGGCGTTCTATGAC
>JBAPXO010000559.1:0-1786 GCA_049284255.1 Solirubrobacteraceae bacterium
CTCGGCATCGGCCGGCACGCCCTGGCGCAACGCTTACAGGCCGGCCGGCTGCACCGCGTCCACCAGGGCGTCTACGCGCTCGGACGCCCCCAGCTCACGCCAAACGGGCACCGCCTCGCGGCGGTGCTGGCCTGCGGACCGAGCGCCGTTCTGAGCCACAAGAGCGCCGGCCAACTCTGGGATCTGTTGCGAACGTCGCAGATGCGAATCGACGTGACCGTGCCGGGCACGAGCCGGCGCGACCGGGAGGGCATCCGCATCCACCGCACCCGCGCGCTTGATCCCGCGGACACCGGGACCCTCAACGGCATCCCGGTCACCTCGGTGCCACGGACGGTCGTCGACCTCGCTGCCGTCCTCAACCGCGACCAGACGCTACGAGTCGTAGAGCAAGGGGCGCGGCTGGAGTGTCTGGACTTCGGGGCGCTCCGCCGCACTCTGGACCGCAACCCCAACCACAAAGGCCGCGAGACCCTCCGGCTCATCCTGGCCGACTTCACGGCCGCCCCCGTCACGCGCTCAGACTTCGAGCGCGACTTCCTCGCGATCGTGACCGACGCCGGCCTCCCGAAGCCCCAGATGAACTCCGTCGTAGCCGGCCTCGAGGTCGATGCCTGCTGGCCCGACTGGGAGCTGATCGTCGAGCTCGACAGCCGCGGCTTTCACTCCGACCCTCGTGCCTTTGAGCGTGACCGGCTCCGGGACGCCCGCCTCCAACGCGCCGGGTTCCGCGTCCTGCGGGTTACCTACAGGCGACTGAAGACTGAGCCGTCCGCGGTAATCGCCGACATCTGCGCTCTCGCTGCCCTCAGCCGCCGTCGGGCGAGCTAGATGGTTGATTCCACGACCCCGCGTGCCGGATGAATCCGGATGATTAGGCCGCTACCTCCTCCGCGGCCTCCCGAGTCACGGAGAGGAGCACGTCCGCGGCCCGCACGATCGCCGGGAACCGCTCGGCCGGGTCCTTGGGAACGCGTACCGACAACTGCGACTTGCCCGACTCATACAGGGCCTCGGGGATCTCGGCCCGGATCCGTTTGGCGCGCACCGAGTCGAGTTCGATCGGCGTCACCGCCAGGCGGTCCCCGCGCACGGTGACGGCGCGCGCCCCCGCCTGCCCGAGCTTGATCCGCGCCTGCTGCAGCGCGATCAGGTTGCGCAGCGGATCGGGCAGCTCTCCGAACCGGTCGGCGAGCTCCTCGCGCAGCGCCATCAGGTCCGCGACCTCACGCGCGCCGGCGATCCGGCGGTGGACCTCGACCTTGGCCTGCTCGTAGGGCACGTAGTCCGAGGGCACGTAGGCGTCGACGTTGACATCGAGCCGGACGGGCTCCCAATCGTCGGCGGCGGCGCCATCGGCGTCGGCCGCCCCGACGGCCTCGTCGAGCATCTGCATGTAGAGCTCGAATCCGAGCGCCGCCACGTGGCCGGACTGCTCATCGCCGAGCAGGTTGCCGGCCCCGCGGAGCTCGAGGTCGCGCATCGCGATCTTGAAGCCCGCTCCCAGCTCGGTGTAGTCAGAGAGGGCGGAAAGACGCTGGGCGGCCTCCGGGGTGAGCGCGGCCGCACTCGGATACAGGAGGTAGGCGTAGGCGCGCTCGGGCGACCGGCCCACGCGGCCGCGGATCTGGTAGAGCTGGGCGAGGCCGAAGGCGTCGGAGCGCTCGACGATCAAGGTGTTGGCGGCCGGGATGTCGATCCCGGACTCGATGATGCTCGTGCACACGAGCACGTCGGCGTCGCCGCGCAGGAAGCTCAGCATCCGCTCCTCGAGCAGGCCCTCGTC
>JBAPXO010000560.1:0-1727 GCA_049284255.1 Solirubrobacteraceae bacterium
GGGCCAGCCGGCGTGCCGGGTCGGTCGGGCTCGGCGGCTCGTAGCTCAGCGCGATCAGCCGCGGGTCCTGATCTGAGCCCTGGGCGACAGCCGTGAACGCCCCCATGCCGAGCTCGCGGATCTGATCGCCGTCCAGCGAGTTGAACGCGATCAGATCGTGGCGGTTGGCGAGCTGGCGGGCGTAGTCGGCAAGCGCCGTGGGCGTGAGCTCGTTGGCGGGCGTATCGACAAGCTCGCGGGCGCGGTTCTGGGCGGCCGCGAGCAGCGCCGCCCGGCCCACCGGCGCAGCGAGGTCTTCGTCGGCGGCGACGATCAGCCGGTCAAAGGGCTCATCCGGGCCGCGGGGCTTGTAGCGGTCAAAGCGGTAGGCACCGAGAACGGTGCCCTGGACCAGGCCCTCGGCGATCTCGGATCCCGGGGCGGGAAGGCCCCAGCACAGCGCCCGTGTCGCCAGTTCGCGGGCCCGCCGGCCGGCAAGCCCGGCGATCACGCGGGCGCGCTCGGCATCGAACTCCGAACGCCGACCCAGCCCGGCCACGATGATCCGCCGGTCGTCGACGTGGCTGACCGCCAGGTGGCGGAAGGTCGTCTTGGCCTCGCCGGAGTCCAGCAGGACCTGCAGCTCGGGCCGGTCGGGGGACTCGTCGGCGAAGATCCCGACGGCGATCGTGTCGGCGTCGGTGGCGAACGGCTTCTCCGTGGTCGCCTCGATTCGCACGGCGCGCCACCTTACACCGCGTGGACGGGCCATTTTTCAGAGCCCCACTACCATCCACCTCCCCGCCAAGCGACACCGGAGACGCAAATCGATGCCCAAGACAGTGATCCTCTCGGCCGCCCGGACACCGATCGGCAAGCTCGGTGGCGGCCTGGCCGCGCTCGATGCCACCGAGCTGGGGTCGACTGCGATCAAGGCGGCGCTGGAGCGCGCCGAGGTGGCGCCCACCGAGGTCCAGCACGTCGTCATGGGTCAGGTGATCCAGGCCGGGCAGGGCCAGATCCCCTCCCGTCAGGCTCAGATCAAGGCTGGCATCCCCAAGGAGGTCTCCTCCGAGACGATCAACAAGGTGTGCGCGTCGGGCATCCGCGCCGCCGGGATGATCGACAGCGCGGTGCGCGCCGGTGACCTCGAGGTTGCGGTCGGCGGCGGCATGGAATCGATGTCCAACGCTCCGTACATGCTCAAGCAGGCGCGCTTCGGCTACCGGATGGGCGACGGCAAGGCGATCGACGCGATGATCAGCGACGGGCTCACCAACCCGTTCAGTGGCAAGCACATGGCCCAGGAGGCCTCGGAGGTCGCGACCGAGCTCGAGATGACGCGTCCCGACATGGATCGCTGGGCGCTGCGCTCGCATGAGCTCGCCGTCAAGGCCACCGACGAGGGGCGGCTTCCCGAGGAGATCGTCCCGGTCACCATCAAAGGACGCAAGGGCGACACCGTGGTCGAGATCGACGAGGCGCCGCGGCGCGATTCGACGCTGGAGTCGCTCTCCAAGCTGCCCCCGATCTTCCTCAAGGACGGCTCCCACACCGCCGGCAACTCCCCGGGCGTCAACGACGGCGGCGGCGCCCTCGTCCTCGCCTCCGACGAGTGGGCCAAGGCCAACGGCAAGACCGTGATGGCGACGATTGTCGCCCAGGCCGCGGTCGCCGACGACTTTGCCTACCTTGCCCGGACGCCGGCCAAGGCCGCCGACAAGGCGCTCGCCTAGGCCGGCCTGAGC
>JBAPXO010000561.1:0-3254 GCA_049284255.1 Solirubrobacteraceae bacterium
CCGCACGGACAGAGCCACGAGACGACGCTCGCCCAGATCGCCGCGACCGAGTTCGGCGTGCCGATGGCGCACGTCCGGGTGCTCTATGGCGACACGAACACAGCGCCGTACAGCTCGATGGGGACCGGCGGGTCGCGGGCGGCGACGATGGCGAGCGGCGCCGCCCTCCACGCGACGCGCGCGGTCAAACAGAAGGCGCTCGCGTACGCCGGCAACATGCTCGAGGTTTCGCCCGACGACCTCGAGATCGCCGAGGCGCGCATCCGCGTGAAGGGCGACCCGGACTCAGGGATGGCGCTCGGGGAACTGGCGGCAGCGGTGTATGCCTCGCCCCCGGAGGGCGAGGAGAGCGATCTGCGCAGCGTCGCCCTGTTTGACCAACCGAGCGGCGGCGGCTACTCCGGCGGGACCCACGTCTGCTTCGTCGAGATCGACCCGGAGACCGGGATCGTCCGTATCCCGCGCTACGAGGTGGTCGAGGACTGCGGCTCGCTCATCAACCCGGCCGTCGTCGACGGCCAGGTCCGCGGGGGCGTCGCCCAGGGCATAGGCATGGCGCTTTACGAGGAGGCGCGGTACAACGAGGAAGGCACGTTCGTCTCCAGCACCTTCCTGGACTACCTCGTGCCAACGGCGATGGAAATTCCCAACATTGGGGTCACGCACTTCGAATCCCCGCCGACGGATGAGGTCAACTACCGCGGTGTCGGGGAAGGCGGCGCGCTCGCCGCGCCCGCCGCCGTCCTCAATGCCGTCTCCGATGCGCTCGGCGGTGCGCGTGTCGAGCAGCTGCCCCTCACCCCGGACCGTGTCGTGGCGCTGATCGACACGGCGGGCGAGAGAACGTAGCGGCCGTCGTCACCCAGCAGATCGGATGAAAAGAACTCCGTCGGCAGCGCTCCCGCGCTCCGAGTTTGGTCTCGGTTCGGACACCCCGGTCAAGCGATCCGTTTGCCGCGTGTGGATCAGGGGAACTCACGGCGGCGAGGGAGGTCATGGAACCGATGACAGTGACGAGTGTGAGTCGGGGGAGTTCTTCGCAGTCGGGACCGCAGGCGAATGGGCCCGCGGCGGTCGCCGTCCTGATCTACCTGGGGTTCTCGCTGCAGCTGCTCCAGGTGGGGATCATCCCCTTGCTGCCGCTGATCGGCCGCAATCTGCACATCGCTCCGGGCTCGACGTCGTGGCTGGTCACGGCGAGCCTGCTGTCTGGCGCCATTTGCCTTGCCGTGCTGACCCGGTTGGCCGATCTCATCGGCAAACGCCGGGTGGTGGTCCTCTGCCTGGTGCTGGTTCTCGCCGGGTCCGTTCTCGGCTGGGTCGCCCAGAGCCTCACCGCGCTGATCATTTCGCGCGTCCTGATGGGGGCGGTGTTCCCGATGCTGGCGCTACCCGAGGCGATCGCGGCGGACACGATGCCGGCAAAGCGCGCGCAGGTGACCATCGGCGCCATCCACGCCGGCACCGGGATCGGCGTCGCCGGAGGTCTGCTCCTCGGCTCGCTGGCCGGAGCGGGCGACGCCTCGTGGCGTACCTTCTTCGTCGCCGGCGCGATCGCCTCGGTGCTCGGTATCGCCGCCACCTTGGCCCTCGTGCGCGACTCCCCGGCGCGTGCCAGCGGCAGGCTCGATGGCGTGGGGGCGGCGCTGTTGTCGGCGGGGCTGATTGGTTTGCTGCTCGCCTTCAGCGAAGGCCCGACCTGGGGGTGGGCGTCGGCCTCGGTGCTCGGCGTGGGCATCGGCGGTCTGGTCTTGCTCGCGCTGTGGTGGCGCTGGGAACAGCGGGTCGCTGAGCCCCTGATCAGCGTCGAGCACCTCCTGCGTCGGGACATGCGCATCCCGTACGCGGTCACCTTCCTGGTCGCGTTCGGGATCTACGCTGCGCTGACCGCGATCGCGCGCATCGCGCAGATGCCGACCAAGACCGGCTTCGGCTACGGCTTTACCACGCTCCAGGTCGCCTGGTATGCGATCCCCGAAGCGCTGGGCGCCGTGGCAGGACTGATCCTCATCCGCCGCCTGGTGCCAAGGGGCCGTGTGGTCCAGGCGCTCACGATCGGGACGGGGCTGGTGGTGCTCGCGTTCTTGATGTTTGGTCTCTTCGTGCGCCTCCCCGGGCTGACGCTGGCGGCGCTGATGGTGGACTCGGCCGGCCTGGCAGTGACACTTGCCGTTACCCAGATCATCATCGTGCGCGCGGTCGGCCCAGCCGAGTCAGGAATCGCCCTCGGGCTCACGATTGTGCTCTACGCATTGGGGAACACCGTTGGCAGCGCAGTGGTGGCTGTCCTGTTCAAGAGCCTTACCATCGGCCACACCGTGCTGCCTTCGCTGGCGGCGTTCCGGTGGGCATTTGCGCTCAGCGGGCTGGCCGCGGTGGTTGCCGTCGGGCTCTGCGGGCTATTGGCTCGCCGGCGCGAGGGCGCGGCCCGCGACGAATCGGCAGTCAATAGCCAGGTCACGGTCTAGCTCGTCCAGACTGCCGACATCTATGAACAGCGCCCGCCGCAACGTGCGGCTCACCCTCGCCATCAACGACTCCGACCAGGTTCGCGATCTGCTGAGCGGAGCAGTCCCGGTCCAGGGCGTCGATCTCACCTGCCTGATCTTCGAGCCCGAGGAGATCTTCTTTCGCTTCTCTCACCACCGCGAGTGGGAGATCTCCGAGCTGTCGATGGCCAAGTACACGACACTGCGCGCGCGAGGAGACGACTCGGTGATTGCAATCCCGGTGTTCCCCTCACGGGCGTTTCGCCATTCGGCCATCTACATACGCGACGACGGTCCGCGGGACGATCCCAAAGCGCTGGCCGGCGCGCGCGTGGGCGTCCCCGAATGGTCGGTGACGGCGACGGTGTACGCTCGCGCGCTGCTGCAGCATGAGTACGGGCTTCAGTTGCGGGAGATCAGGTGGGTCCAGGGCGGCACCAACGAGCCCGGACGGGTCGAGGGACTGGAGATCGCGGCCCCTTCCGGCTTCACCATCGAGCCCGAGCGCGAGCGCTCACTGACGGAGATGCTGCTCGCCGGTGACATCGAGGCGATCATCGCGCCTCATCCTCCGGATGCGTTCAGCGACCGCTCCGGACGGATCGTTCGCCTCTTCTCCGACCCGCGGTCGGTCGAGGAGGACTACTACCGGCGCACGCAGATTTACCCGATTATGCACGTGCTCGTGCTCCGCTCCGACGTCCACGGTGACCACCCGTGGGTGGCGGCCAACCTCGTCAAGGCGTTCACGGCGGCCAAGCAGAG
>JBAPXO010000562.1:0-7623 GCA_049284255.1 Solirubrobacteraceae bacterium
AAGCGCACGCCATCCGCGCGCGTGGCTGCTAAGTCCAAAATCCCGTCCCCTTCAGCGATTCCTTGCGAAAAGAGTCATGCCATCTGATGAACGCTGCCGGAGCGGGCGCACTTTCGCAGTCGGCGCAGCCTACGGCTCGGTTCGCCGGACCAGCCCCGGCCCGGAGGCATGGGCGGCCGGAAGCCTGATCCCATCGCCAGGTACGACGGTCCTGGCGGAAGGTGCCGTCCGCCGCTGGAGCCCCGCGATGATTCCGGTGGCCAGCAGCATCCAGCCGGCCAGCTCGGCCCCGTGCTTGACGATCCCGGTGATCTGGTAGGCCCAGGTGTAGTCGCTCGCGGTGCTCGAGTCCGCGGCGAGTCCCACTTTGTGCAGCGCCAACGACGTCACCATCAGGATCAGGCCTGCCCATACGACGGCTCGGGCGGGGCGGGGATCGCGCCACGTCAGCCAGCACAGCAGCAAGAGCACGCATGCCAGCGGCACCGCCAGCACGGCGGCGTTGAAGGTCGTCAGCCCCCGGACAAGGACGAGCGCGGCCACGAGCGCTCCCAGCGCGAACCACGCCCAGCGCCGGCGGTTCACGCGGATGCCTCGCCACCCGCTCGCCGCTGCGACGGCCGCCTGCGCCAGCAGGCTCGCGATCCCAAACAGGCTGTAGTGCTTGTCGGAGTTGAGCGCCCGGAGTCGGAGATTGAAGACACTGAAGTCGACGACCTGGCTCGCTGCCTGCAGGACGACGATCGCGACAGTCACGAGGAGGCCGGCGACGATGGCGCGTCTCACCATGTCCGACCTGGGCGGGATGACGGCCGTCGTGGCCGCAAAGCGGCGTCGGAAAGAACTCTGTCCATTCATACCTGCGAGAGCGTCGCAAATCGACCGCGCGTGAGCCCTGGCCGAAAGCACAGATTGCTGCGTTCGCGACCCGTGGGATCGTCGGGCATTCGCAAGGTTCGCGCCGTGTCTCCCCTGCGCGGCGCCCTCACGCCCCAAGTCTCAGCGTCATCGTGGTCGCGCACCCGACTACCTCGGTGTGCTGGACGAAGGGTCAGGTGGGGCCCCGTTCTGGGGGGTGGGTTTGGGGGGGGTCAGCGATCCTGGTCTAGCGCGGTGGGGGTGGGGGGTGCATGCTAGGCGCGATGAGTTCGGTGACCCCGATCAATTCGCGTCGGCCGTCGGCGGCGCGGCCGGTGGATCGTCCCGCTCCCGCGGGTGGTGAGCGGCTCGCGGTCGGAGATCTGGTCGCGACCATGGATGAGTTCACCCGGGGGTTGCTCGGGCGCTCTGGCCTGGAGCGCCGGATTCGGCTGGTGCCGCGTAGCTTGATGGTCGCGGACCTGCTCGGGCTCGGCGTCGCCTACCTGGTGGCCACCCTGTTTTGGGGTGAGGCGGGCGCGTTTGGCTCGGCCCGGGAGATGCTCGTGTTCGGCGCCACGCTGCCGTGCTGGCTGGTGGTCGCCCGGCTCCAGGGCCTGTATCGCGCCGACCAAGAGCGCGCCGACCACTGCACCTCCGACGACATCGTCAAGGTGTTTTACCTGGTCACGATCGGGGTGTGGGGGCTGCTCGTCGCCTCCCGGCTGGTCGGGCGCACCAGCCCCAGCATCTATGCGCTGATCACCTTCTGGGCGCTGGCGATCGGCGTTCTGCCGCTCGTCCGGACGGTGACCCGCCGCCTGTGCCGGCGCTCACGCGCCTACGTGCAAAACACGCTCATCCTCGGCGCCGGCGAGGTCGGTCAGCTGATCGCCCGCAAGCTGGTCAAGCACCCCGAGTACGGGCTCAACGTCGTCGGGTTCATCGACCGCGAGCCCCGCGCCCGGCGTGGGGACCTGCCCGACCATCTCGGGATCCTCGGCAGCCCCGAACGGCTCGTCGAGGTCGTCAAAAGCCTCGACGTCGAGCGCGTGATCATCGCCTTCTCCAACGAGCCCGAAGACACGCTGCTCGGACTCTTGCGCCAACTCCGGGCGTTCCCGGTGCAAATCGATCTCGTGCCCCGCCTGTTTGAGCTCGTCGGACCCCACGTCGCCGTGCACTCCGTCGAAGGCCTCCCCCTGCTCGGACTGCCCCCCAACCACGCCTCGCTGATCGCCCGCGTGCTCAAACGCACCCTCGACATCACCATCTCCGGGCTCGCGCTCATCACCCTCGCCCCCCTGTTTGCCTACATCGCCATCCGCATCCGCCTGGACTCCGACGGACCGGTGTTCTTTCGCCAAACCCGGCTCGGCACCAACATGAAAGAGTTCACCGCCCTGAAATTCCGGACCATGAAGGTCAACACCGACCCCTCGATCCACCGAGCGGCCGTCCGCCTATCGAGCTCGGGCAGCGCGGACCCCGACGACACAGCCAACATGTACAAGCTCGAGCGCGCCGACGCCGTCACCGGCTTCGGCCGCGGCCTGCGCCACACCAGCCTCGACGAACTCCCCCAACTCATCAACGTGCTCCGCGGCGACATGTCCCTCGTCGGCCCCCGCCCCTGCATCCCCTACGAAACCGAAAACTTCGAACCCCACCACCTCGAACGCTTCGCCATGCCCCAAGGCATCACCGGCCTCTGGCAAGTCACCGCCCGCGCCAACTGCAGCTTCATCGAAGCCCTCGACATGGACGTCGCCTACGTCCGCGGCTGGTCCCTCGGCCTCGACCTCCGCCTCCTCCTCCGCACCCCCCTCCAAGTCCTCCGCCAACGAACCTCCACCGCCTGAGCCACTACTGACCCGCTGCTCGCGGGATGCTGGCAACGGCAGCGGTCCCTGGCTGCTGTACCGGGATCGGCCGCTCCGATCGCCTCAGCCGTCAAGCTGCGAGCCGCCGCCCACCAGCCCGTTGACGTGCGCGTAGCGGCTCGCCTCCGTACGGTTGCCCACCTCCAGCTTGCGGTAGATGTTCGACAGGTGGAACTTCACCGTCTGCTCGGTGACCCACAGTTTGCGCGCGATCTCCCCGTTGGTCGCGCCTGCGGCCACGAGTTGGAGCACCTCCAGCTCTCGGGCCGACAGCAGCCCGTCAGGCATGGTCGACGTTCCGGCCGAGGACGCGCCGGCCGCCGGCTTGTGGAGGTTGAGAGCCCGCCCGTTGATCGTCTCGCGGATGAGCGTGGTGAGCGCAGCCGGCTGTGTTGCCTTGGACACCGCTCCGCCAGCGCCGGCGGCGAAGAGCGCGTCCAGCCATTCCGGCGGCGGCGACAGCGTGAGGACGAGCACGATCACGCTCGGACGTCCGGCCTTGACCTCACGGATCAACGCAAGCATGCCTTCGGCGTCCTCCAGCTCATCGATCAGCACCACGTCGGGCGACGTGTCCAACACCGTGTCCGCGGTTGCTTTCCCTCCCTCCAGATGGCCCAGAAGGTTGAATTCGCCGCTTTTTCGCAACCCGATGGCGATTGCTTCGACGATCAGCGAATTATCGGCGACAACGACGAGCCGCTTCACAGGACGCCCATCCCTCGTGAATTCTAGCGCGGACGCCCTCTCTCGACGCGGGGCTCGGTTCGGGACCGGCCCGTGCCGAGCGTTGCATAACCCGGCGTCAGACAGTCGTGAGGTAAACGGACGGCCGCCGCGGATTGGGGGAACGCGCCGCGAGTTTGCGGACCCTGGGTCCGTTGTTCGAGCAGGTCAGCTGATCGGCCGGAACGTCCTCACGGGCGAGGGAGGCTGACGTTTCAGGGGCAATGAAGAAAGGCATTCATGAATCGATCAGATCAAGCGGGCGCACGTGCTAGGGGCGGAGCACGGGGTGCGAAGCGGGTCGTCGTCGTTGCCGACAACCCACTGATCGTGGCGGCGATCCGATCCGGTGTCCGGGAGACAGGCGCGCTCGAGCTTCTGGGATACGTCGACCCGCGCCAGGCCACCGCCGCCCGGATCGCGGAGGTCAAACCCGACGTTCTGCTCGTCGATGAGGCCGAGCAATCCGAGCCGGCGCTCGCGCTGATCCGCGCGGTCAGTCAGCTCGACGAGAGCATCAGCGTGATCGTCCTGACGCTTGACATGCGCGGCGAGTGGCTGCAGCGCGCACTCGAGGCGGGGGCGAATGGTGCGATGTCCAAGGCGATCCACCCGGCGGCGCTCGCCACCCTCGTCCGCGAGTCTGTTCACGGCCACATCGTCCATGCCCCCGTCACAATGCGCCCGGCCGTCCCCTCCCCCGTCACCGTGACCGCCGACCATGACTCGCTCACCGACCGGGAGCTGGAGATCCTGCAGCTCGTCGCATCCGGGGCGACGAACGGCGACATCGCGCGCCAGCTGTGGATCACCCAGCAGACGGTCAAGTTCCACGTCTCGAACATCTATCGGAAGCTCGGCGTGGCCAACCGCACCGAGGCCTGCCACTACGCCCACGTCAATGGACTCGCCACGGCCTCCGAGGAGCCCGGCATCGAGCGCCGCGGGCTGCTCGCTGTCGCTTCGTAGGGCGCGTGACCGCCGCTTACGACGAGCTCACACACGGACGATGAGGAGATTCTTCCCATGACAATCGGAGTGATCGGTCTCGGGTATGTTGGCTTGCCGCTGGCGGTGGAGTTCGCCGAGGCCGGTGAGCACGTCGTCGCCGTCGACATCGACGAGCGCAAGATCGCGGCCCTCGAGGCCGGCGAGTCCTATATCGAGGACATCTCATCGGAACGCCTCCAGGCGGTGCTGCACGCGATCGAGCCGTGGTCGCATTTCGCGCCCTTGGCGCGTACGGATACGGTCTTCATCTGCGTCCCCACGCCGCTGACCTCGAACCGCGAGCCTGACCTCGAGCCGCTGCTCGGCGCGGCTCGGGCCCTATCGCACGTCGTGCAGCGCGACCAGCTGGTGATTCTGGAGTCGACGACGTACCCCGGAACCACGGTTGAGCAACTGGTGCCGCTGCTGGAGCGCCACGGCCTCAAGGTCGGCGACGGGCTCAACGTCGCGTTCTCGCCCGAGCGGGTGGATCCCGGGCGCACTGACTTCACGATGCGCAACACGCCCAAGGTCGTCGGGGGCGTCACGCCCGAGTGCACGCGGCGAGCTACCGCCGTGTACGCGCGCGTCTGCGACACGGTCGTGCCGGTCTCGAGCCCCGCGGTCGCCGAGATGACCAAGCTGCTGGAGAACATCTTCCGCTCGGTCAACATCGCGCTGGTCAACGAGCTGTCCATTCTTGCCGACCGCATGAACATCGACATCTGGGAGGTGATCGACGCCGCCGCCACCAAGCCATACGGGTTCATGCGCTTCGAGCCGGGCCCCGGGATGGGCGGCCACTGCCTGCCCGTCGATCCCTTCTACCTCACCTGGCGCGCGCGGGAGTTCCACATGGCCACCGAGTTCATCGAGCTCGCCGGCAAGATCAACCAGCAGATGCCCTACTACTGCGTGGAACGGATCGAGCAGGCGCTCAACGACGCCGAGAAGCCGGTCAAGGGTTCGCGGATCCTGATCCTCGGCGCCAGCTACAAGGGCGGCGTCGGCGACATCCGCGAGTCACCGGCGCTGCGGATCATGGAGGTCCTGCGCGATCGCGGCGCGAACATCTCCTACAGCGATCCGTACGTTCCCGCGCTCCCCCAGTTCGGGCTGGAGAGCGTCGACCTGAACGCCACGCTGGCCACCGCCGACGCAGTGATCCTGGTGACAGCGCATCCCGGGATCGACTACGGCGAGGTGCTCGAACGCTCGCGGGTCCTGGTCGACTTGCGCGGGGTGACGCGCAAGCTCGCCAAGCAGGCGACCGACGCCGCGACAGCGGCTGTCGCCGGTGAGGAGCCCTGCGCCGTCACGGACGTCGGCACCGAGCCCGACGAGCGATTGCTCGCGTCCCTGGCGCCGTCGTCGAACAGCGCTTGAGATGGTTGGCGCGGGCCGCCGCACCCGACTCGCGAGCGGGGCCGGCGGACAACGCAAATAAGAGAGCGCGACGGGCGTTCTTTAGGTGTGATCGAAGGAGATGGTGAACGATGACGGTCGGGGCGATCGCACGCGTAGATGCTCGTGAGCCAGCACGGCAGCGACGCCGCCCCTTGGCCCTCGCTTCGCCGCCGGTCATCGTGGAGACGGCCTCCGCCGGAGCGCTGGACCGCCCACTGGCGGAAGTCGATCCGGAGATCGCCGATGTCCTGGAGCGTGAGCTGGATCGCCAGCGGAACACGCTGGAGATGATCGCGTCCGAGAATTTCGTTTCCACGGCGATGCTCCAGTGTCAAGGTTCGGTGCTGACGAACAAATACGCCGTCGGATACCCGGCCCACCGCGAGTACCGCGGATGTGATCAGATCGACATCGCCGAGCAATTGGCGATCGAGCGTGCGTGCGACCTGTTCGGAGCCGACCACGCCAACGTGCAGCCATATTCGGGCGCGCTGGCGAACACGGCCGCGTATCACGCACTGCTCGCACCGGGCGACACGATGATCGGCCTCGACGTGTCCCACGGCGGCCACCTCACGCACGGGACTCCGGTGCACGTGTCCGGCCGGCTGTATCAATCAGCGGCGTATGGGGTCGACCGGCAGACGGGCCTGATCGATATGGATGGTGTCGAGCGCCTGGCGCGTGAACGAAGGCCGCGATTGCTTCTCGCAGGCTGGTCGGCGTACCCGAGAACGCTCGACTTCGAGCGATTCCGAGCCATCGCCGACGCCGTGGGCGCGTATCTGATGGTCGACATGGCGCATTTCGCCGGCCTGGTGGCAGCCGGGCTCTACCCGAATCCGGTGCCGTATGCCGACGTCGTGACGAGCACGACTCACAAGACGATCGGCGGTCCTCGCGGAGGGCTGATCCTTTGCACCGAGCCGCTCGCCGCCCAGATCGACTCCGCGGTCTATCCCGGACAACAGGGCGGCCCGCTGCAGCATGTCAACGCCGCCAAAGCGGTGGCGCTGCGATTCGCCGGCTCGGCGGAGTTTCGCGAGCGTCAGGAGCGCACAGTGGCAGGCGCGCGGGCGGTCGCCGACCAACTGGTGTCGGCCGGACACGGGATCGACGTCCTGACCGGCGGCACCGACGTGCACCTCGTGATGTGCGATCTGCGCCGGTGCCCGCTCGACGGAAGGGACGCCGAGGCGCGTTTGGCGTCGATCGGGATCACGGTCAGTCGTCACCGGGTCCCGTTCGATCCGCGGCCGGCGGAGGCCCCGAGTGGTGTGCGCATCGGGACCGCCGCGCTGGCCACGCGCGGACTGGAGCTCGAGGACTTCGCCGAAGTCGGGTCGATCATTGCGCAGGCGCTGCGCCCGGATGGGTTCGAGCACATTGCACCCGAGCTTGCTCGGCGAGCGTCTGCGATCGTCGAGCGCTACCCGCTCTACGACCGGATCGGCTCGCCCGCACTCGTCTGAGCACGGGGAGCGCCCGGTCACTCAGCGCAGGCGCCGGCGCCGGCCGCGCATGCGGTCCGGGGGCCGACGTCGCATTCCCTCGTGAGTCGGATGAGACTCGTGCCCGGGGTGCGACTCCGGTCCGTGGCGCGGGTCAGCCCCGTGGTCCGCTTCCGGTCCCCCCGGCGGCGGGTGCTCCGCGCGGTCGCGATCCTCGGTCAGCCCCACCTCGTAGAACACCAGGCTGACGGCGAGCACGAGCCCGAGGCCGATCAGCACCGTCGCCAGGGTTCCACCGAGGGTGCCCG
>JBAPXO010000563.1:0-4362 GCA_049284255.1 Solirubrobacteraceae bacterium
GTGCTCAGCGCCACGGGCGCAATACTTGTGCCGATGACTGTGTTCGACGAGGCCTCGGCCACGCCACCCCGTGGTGCGGAGACGCCCTTCTGGCGCCGGCCGGTCGTGTGCACGCGCCGTGAGGACCGCACCACCGACACCCTTCAGACCCCGGGCATGCAGCGCTTCGCCGCGATCTCCGGCGCCCTGACGGGATCACAGCGCCTATGGATGGGCGGCAACACGGTGGCGCCGGGGAAGAAGTCCGCCGACCATCATCACGGCGAGGCCGACAGCGGCATCTACATCGTTTCCGGCCATCCGCGGTTCGTTTTCCTCGCCGACGGCGAGGAACGCTTCGTCGACACCAACCCTGGGGATTTCGTCTACGTGCCGGCCTGGGTGCCTCATCGTGAGGAGAACCCGTCCGAGGACGAAGAGGCCGTCGTCGTCCTGGCGCGCACCACCCCCGAGGAGATCGTCATAAACCTCCCCGATCTCTGGTCGGTGGAGGGCATCCCCGGCGCCTCCGAAGGCTGACTGGCTACAGGGTGTCGCCGGTGGCCAGGGCCAGCAGCGTCTGATATCCGACGCCTCGTCCGGCGATCACGCACGTGTGGCCGGAGCGCTCCCACGTAATCAACCGGGTGGCGCCGTGGCGCTGGAGGGTGTAGGTCACGCCGGCGTGGGCGACCGCCGTCCCCCCGACCACGCGCACCGGAGCGCCCGAGACGATCGCGTATCCGACCCTGTGCCCATGCGGCCCGTCATAGAACACGGTGGCGACTGCGCGATCACCGAGCTTGTCCAACCGTGCCCCCGAGGTCTTCCACCCCAGGGTGCGCTCCCAGTCGGGGAAGTGGGTGCCCTGGACGCCGAAGGTCAGTTCGTAGCTGTTGCTCGCGTCTTGTGGCGGCGCCGGAAGGGTTGCGGCCGCCAGCGTCACCCGGACCGTCTGCGGCAGGGTGGGCGCGCTGCCGCTGCCACCGGCTCCGACCGCGATGACAATCGCCGCCACGAGGATCGCCAGCGCGGTCGCCGCCGGGAGCACGAAGCTGGGGCGCCAGCGCCTCCGTGGGTCGGGCTCACGCTGTCGAAAACCGGGATCGGTCTGCGCCTCGATCCGGGCGCGCAGGACGTCGGGAGCGGGGGTATCCAGAGAACTCAGCAGTGAGACAGCCCGGCGCTGCTCTGAGAGTGCCGCGGTCAACTCCGGTGAGCGTTCGAGTTCGGCGCGCAGCTCAGCCTCTCGCTCGGCGGGCAGGGTGCCGTCAGCAAGTCTCGCCAGCTCAGCCTCGGGATACTGCGGTGGATCTGTCATCTCATCGTCCATCAGGCAAGACTCCGGTTCGAGCCCGATCCTTCCCGGGGGCTTCCTCCCTGCGGATCTGACTCGGGCGTCGGCTCATCGGAGAAGCGGCGAGCGATCCGCTGGCGGGCGCGGTAAAGCCGGGAGGTGATCGTAGCCTCGCGGGTATCGAGCGCCTTGGCGGCTTCGCCGTAGGAGAGACCAAGTATGTCGACAGCCACGAGCGTCAGCCGGAAATCCTCGGGCAGCTCGGCGATCGAGTCCATGATCTCGGCCACCTCAACCGCGCGCTCGGGCTGGCGGCCAGTTTGGGGATCGACGGGCTCGAAGTCCTCGGGTGTGGCCGCCGACTGCGGCCGGCGCGAGGCGCTTCGCAGGTTCGTGTAGAAGGTGTTGCGCAGTGCTTGCATGAGATAAGCCCGCTCCTCCCCTCGGATCATGCGGGGGCGCGCGAGAACGCGAGCGAACGTGTCCTGGACGAGGTCCTCGGCGTCCTCCCGGGAGCCCGAGAGTGCCCAGGCGGCGCGATAGAGGACGTCCAGGTGCTGACCGAGTGCCTTCGGATCGAGACGCCGCACCGAAGACAATCCTACGCCGAGATCTGGGAAGGATCTTCGCTTGGTGTCGTCATGGGAGGTAACCCCTACACCACACCAAGGAGATCACCTTGTCACGCAGACTCAAGATCGCCGCCACGGGCGCTCTGCTCGCGGGGAGCGTGGCCGCGTTCACGCTCGCGGGCGTGCTCGGCGTCAGCCTCGCCTCGGGCGCCTCGAGCGGCGCCATGCCGGTTGGCCTGGCCCATGTCGCAGGTGCCGGTCCGGCGAAGATCGGGCTTCGCAACACCGGGCTCGGCAAAGTGCTGGTCAACGGCCGGGGGTTCACCCTGTATGCCTTCACCCGGGACTCCAAGAACAAGGACCGGTGCATCATGACCTCCGGGTGTACGCACATCTGGCCAGTTGTGACCACTCAGGGACGACCGGTCGCCGGGAGCGGCGTCAAGCGGTCGCTGCTGGGCTCGATCAACCTCGGTAGCGGCCGGCGACAGGTCACCTACGCCGGCCATCCGCTCTACACGTACGCCTTCGACGGCTCCCCCGGTGAGACCGACTACGTCGGCGCGGTGGAGTTCGGCGGCCGGTGGCGGGCGGTCAGGGCCTCGGGTCAGGAGACCGGCTGAGTCGGCGGGGACGGCGAACGTCCGTACAGACCCCCGAGCATCATCTGGGCGAGCGGTTCGACGACCGCCTCGGGATCGCGCAACCCTCGGGCGCCGCCGACGAGTGCCAGGTGCAGCACGCGTTCATAGCCCCAGATGAGGCAGGCCGATAGGGCGTCGGCGTCGGCGCCCGCGGGGGCGTGTCCGTCGCGGCGGGCGGCTCGGATGACCCGGGCCGTCCGCGCGCTGGCACGCTCGAGCATCTCCAGCCACCGCGTGCGCAGCTGCTCGTCGTGCGGCCACTCCTCGCTGACGGCGCGCAGCAGCGCGCCATGGACCGAGCAGATCTCAACCCACCCCTGCAGGCTCGTCCGGATCGCGCCCTCGAGGCTCATCGCGGGGTCGGCCAGGAACGGGTCGGTGACCACCATGACTTGATCCATGACCCGGCGCAGAGCCTCGGCGACCACCGCCGTCTTGGAGGTGAAATGCGAGTAGAACGTCGTCCGCGAGATGTCGGCGGCGGCGATGATGTCGGCGACGCTCAGCTCGTTGAGTGGACGCTCGCGCAGGAGCTGCTCGGTGGCGGCGAGAATCGCGATCTGGGCTCGCCCGGACCCCGGTTCGCTCGATTCCACCGGAGAGAAGGCGTCCAGTGACATGCCCCCAGTTTGGTCGATCCGGGAGACTAGGGCGATGCGCAGGACGCTGTTCGAGCCCGAACACGACGACTTCCGCGAGTCGGTGCGCCGATTCATCGCCGAGGAGATCACGCCGAATCACGAGCGGTGGGAGCGCGATGGCATCGTCCCCCGCGAGCTATTCGCCAAGGCTGCGAGCAAGGGGATGCTCGCGATGCAGGTACCCGAGCGCTACGGGGGGCTCGAGGTCGACGATTTTCGCTTCAACCAGATCATCGGCGAGGAGGTGGGGCTGGCCAACGTCGCCGGTAGCGGTCTCGGGATCACCCTTCACAACGACATCTGCCTGCCCTACTTCACCTCGCTGGCCAACGACGAGCAGCGTGAGCGGTGGCTGCCGGGGGTCGCCGACGGCAGCCTGATCACCGCGGTCGCGATGACCGAGCCTGAGATCGGCTCGGACCTGGCGAGCATGCGGACCACAGCGGTGCGCGACGGCGACGGCTACGTCGTCAACGGCTCCAAGACGTTCATCACCAACGGGATCAACGCCGACCTGGTGATCACCGCGGTCAAGACCGATCCCAAGCAGCGCCACGCCGGGATCTCGCTGGTCGTGGTGGAGGCGGACATGGATGGGTTCGCCAGGGGGCGCAACCTCGACAAGGTGGGAATGCACTCCCAGGACACGGCGGAGCTGTTCTTCGAGGACGTCCGCGTGCCGGCGGTCAACCTGCTCGGAGACGAGGGAAGCGGCTTTCGCTATTTAGCTAATAACCTCGCCCAGGAACGGCTGAGCATCGCCATCGCCGGGGTGGGTGCGGCACGGAGTGCTCTGGCGATGACGCTCGACTACGTCAAGGAGCGAAACGCCTTCGGGCGACCCATCGGGACGTTTCAGAACTCGCGCTTTGCCCTGGCCGAGATGGCCACCGAGGTCGAGCTGGCCACCGCCTTCTGCGATCAGGCCGTCCTCGCCCTCAATCGCGGCGACCTCTCTCCCGCGGACGCTGCGATGGCAAAGTGGTGGTCGACTGAGCTTCAGGGGCGGGTTGTCGACCGTTGCGTCCAGCTTCACGGCGGCTACGGTTACATGCACGAGTACCCGATCGCCCGGGCCTTCGTGGACGCCCGGGTGACCAGGATCTACGGCGGGACGACCGAGATCATGAAGGAGATCATCGGGCGCTCGCTCGGCGTGTAGGAAGAGTGCGGCCTTCGATGACGCCCGCTGAAGCGATGCCCGCCCGTCCGCGCCGAGGCCGGCGCCC
>JBAPXO010000564.1:0-2459 GCA_049284255.1 Solirubrobacteraceae bacterium
CGACAACGAGCGGCTACCCGAGCACATCGTCGCGCTCGGCGACCAGGCCTAGCCCCAAGCCCGGGTCGAGACGAGCCCCAAGTCAATCGCGATTTCGGAGGTTAGGTAGCCGGGTCCTAGAACGAGATCCAGGACTTACCCGCAAGCTTGGATGCATCCGCCATCGCATCCGAGACCGAAGCGAAGTCCGACGGAGGACGGAGGATCTCGCTCGGCGCAACTGTCTGGGCGGCGAGCAGGCCGATGGTGTCCTGAAAGTCGCCCGGATGGTCGTATATGAGGGACCCGATCACGTGGACCTGCTCGCGGACCACCTTCGCAATGGAGATCGGAATGTCGGTGTGGGGAATGCCGATCAGGACAATCGTCCCCCCGGGCTCCACTAGTTCGACAGAGTTGCGGATGCCCTCGCCTGAGCCGGAGGTTTCGAATACAAACGGGTAGGGCTGATCATCCGGTGAGGCCGGTGTCGCCCCGATGCGTTCTGCCAACTCGAGCCGACCGGCGTGCGGTTCTATCACCGACACGTGGACCCCTAGCGCTACCGCGAGCTGGCAGAGCAACAGGCCTTGGGAGCCGGCGCCGATCACCAGGCAGCGATCTCCGGGGCCTACGCCGCTGGCCTTGGCCGCGCTGCGGGCAACCGCCAGCGGCTCGGTGCAAACCAGATCCTCATCGGAGATCTCTGAGGGGGCCGCCCAGGCGAATTTGGAAGGCACGGCCACCCGCTCGCGGAGGAAGCCCGGCACATTGATGCCGACGATGCCCCGGGTTGGGCATGTCGAGGTTCGACCCGCCTGGCAGGCCGGACAGCGTCCGCAGGGATAGTTGGGTTCGATGACCACCCGGTCTCCTACCGCCCGCCCGGAGACTGCGTCCCCCACCTGCACGATCTGCCCGATGCCTTCATGGCCGACGATCCACGGCGACTCGGTGGGCGCTCGGCGACCGGACCAGAGCGCGAGGTCAGAGCCGCAGATTCCCAAGCCGGTGAGCTCGACCATTACCGACTCGGGCGTGAGCTCGGGCTCGGGCCAATCGTCAACGACGGTCAGCTGCCTGGGCTTGGTGAGCAGGGCGGCCCTCACGTCGCCCCGCTCCCGTTCGCAGGCGTGGCTGTGCGGTTCAGGCTCGCGCTCATCCGGTGCTCGTGTAGTAGTACTTCGTCCATTGCGGCGAGCTCGCCTGCTGGGTTGTGACCACCACGTTCGGTAGCAAGACGCTCTTCTTGATCTGTGAGGTTTTGTCGGTCAGGGCGTCATAGCCGTACTGGACGCCCAGGTTTCCCTCGAGGGCTGGCTGCTGGATCACCAGGGCCGAGATTTGGCCTTTCTTGAGCAGCTGCACCTCCGGCGGTGAGGCGTCGTAGCCGATGTTGACCGCCTTCTTGCCGGTTGAGACCAGAGCTTGCGCGGTGCCCTCGGCGTTGGGCTCGGCGGCCCCGAAGAATGCGCCGATGCTCGGATGAGCGCTTAGGACCGAGCGGGCGGTGGTCTCCGAGGAGGTGGGTGCCTGCTGGGTGTACTGGGTGGAGACGACCGAGATTCCCGGGTAACTGGCCTTGAGTTCCTGCTTTGCGCCCTGTAGGCGCTGGACCTGTGTCGTCGCCGTGGGACTCAGGCTCATCAGCGAGACCTGGCCCTTGCCGTGCAGTGCTGTCCCGATCACCTTGGCGGCGGCCTGGCCGCCCTGGAGGTTGTTCGATGTGATGGCGCTCACGATCCCCGAGCTGTTGGTCAGCCCCGTGTCGACCAGGACCACCTTGACGCCTTCGCTGATGCAGCGCTGGATGGCTGGGCGCATGGCCACCGGATCGGTCGGGGCGATCAGCAGGAGGCTCGGACTGCGTGAGCACACCGCCGACACCACGGGGGTCTGCGCCGTCGGCGTGAAGTCCGCGGCGCCCTGGGTGCTGTAGCTCATCCCGAGCTTTTTGGCTTCGGCCTGAACGCCCGCCCCCAGCGACTCATAGAAGGCAACGCCGGTCGCGCCGGGGATGAACGCCACCGAGTAGTGCTTGCCGGAGCCTCCCGACGATGAGCTCGGGCTGCCCGATGACGAGCTGGAGCTGCTGCTCCCGCAGCCGGCAAGAGCGAGAACGAGGGCTCCGACACCGAGTGCCAGCCTCACCGCGTGGCGCGGCGATGACGTTGTCATGCTGTCTCTCCTTGTTGTTGGTTGTGGCGCACCCCACTGCGCCTCTGCACGCCCACCTGGTCGATGTAGACCGCGGCGATCAGCACGATCCCCACCGCGACGAGTTGCCAGAAGGGCGGGACGTTGACGATGATCAGCCCGGTCAGCAGCACCGAGATGATTAGCGTGCCGATCGCCGAACCGCCGATCGTGCCCCGCCCGCCGAACAGACTTGCGCCGCCGATCACCACCGCCGCGATCGCGTTGAGCTCGTCGTTGGCGCCCGAAGTTGGCGATGCCGCGGCCAGCCGGGTCATCACGGT
>JBAPXO010000565.1:0-2221 GCA_049284255.1 Solirubrobacteraceae bacterium
GACGTGCGCCCTCCAGCGTGGCCTGGGCCTCCAGCTGGCCGCTCTCCTGGGCGCGTCGCAGCTGCTCCTCACGCTCTCCGACCGCCCGCTCGCGCTCGCGCAGCTCCGCCCGCAGCTCGGTGGCCTCGCGGCCCAGGCCGCTTGAGCGAAACCATTCGGCGACCAGCTCCAGGTGGCGATCGACTTCCTGCGGGTCATAGCCACGGCGCACGAGTCAGAAGGTGCGCTGCACCACATAGACCGAGCGCGCTTGGGCTTGACCGCTGGAAGCCACGGTGGTTCAGCGGTTCCCGCTGCCCGGCAGAACTCCTGCATGGGCACGCTTGCGCCCAGCGCCGTTACCCGCTGAGGTCACGCGGGCCTCAGCAGGTCGGCGACCGTCGCGATGCCTCGCTCGATCGACGCTTCGCTGAGGTTGCCGAAGCCGATCACGAGCTCGGACGGCTGGGTCGATCGGTCGGCGCGATACTCGCTCATCGGGTAGAGGCCGATCGACCGCTCGCGGGCGGCGGCAACGAGCGCCTGCTCATCGACACCCGGCGGGAGTTGGGCGACAGCATGAAAGCCCGCTGCCAATCCGCGCAGCCGCACCTCGGGGGCATGGCAGCGCAGCGCGTCGATCAGCGCCTGGCGTTTGCCCGCGTAGACGGTGCGCATCCGGCGCAGGTGTTTGTCGTAGCGCCCCGACTCGATAAGGGTGGCCAGCGCAAGCTGCTCGAGTCCCGGCGAGCCTCGGTCCTCGTCTTCCTTGTGGGCGGCAACCTGATCGACGAGGCCGGCTGGACACACGATCCAACCCAGACGCAGCGCCGGGGCCAGAGATTTGCTCACGGTCCCGATCAGCGCGACGCGGTCGGGCGCCAGGCCCTGCAGCGCGCCCACGGGCTCACGGTCATAGCGAAATTCGGCGTCATAGTCGTCTTCGATGATCGTCGCCTCGTGGACGCCGGCCCAGTGGACGAGCGCCCGCCGGCGACGGGGGCTGAGAACGCCACCGGTCGGCGACTGGTGGGCGGGGGTGAGCACGGCTGCCCGGGCACCGCTGCCCTCGAGCGCGGCGGCGTCAATGCCCTCCTCGTCGACGGCCACAGGCACCGCCTCCAGACCCCAGCGTTGCTGGCTGTAGGAGAACTCCATATCCCCCGGGTCCTCGAGGGCCACCCGTTCCACGCCGCGGCGCGCCAGCGTTCGGAGCACGAGATTGGACCCCTGCTGAAAGCCCGTACAGACGATGATCCGCTCGGGGTCGGCGTCCGCGGCGCGCACCCGACGCAGGTAGCCGGCGAGAACTTCTCGGAGCCGATCGGCGCCTCTCGGGTCGCCGTACCCCATCAGATCGGCGGGGACAGTCCGGCTGACCTCACGCATCGCCCACATCCAGTCCTGATGCGGAAAGCTCGAGAGATCGGGTTTGCCGGCAACGAAATCGACTGCGAGCCGCTGGCCGACGGCCTGCCGGGTCGGCAGGACCGGAGGCGCCTCCCAAGCTGCGGGGGCCACTCGGGTGCCTGACCCCGACTGTGCAGTCAGGTAGCCCTCGGCGAGCAGCTGGGCGTAGCACTCCTGGACGAGACCGCGTGAGAGCCCGAGGTCACGGGCGAGCTGGCGCGTCGAGGGCAGCCGTTCGCCGGAGGCGAGTCGCCGAGATCGGATCGCTTCGCGCAGGCCACGCTCCAGTTGCACGCGTAGGGGCTCGGTGGCCTTGCGGTCCAGCGCCAGCAGCAGCTCAGGTCCCAAACCGGACCACTCAATCGACACGGAATTGGATCTTATCGGCGATCCACCTGGAGCCTAGATTGCTCCCAACATGAGAGCGATTACCGCATCACCCGGAGCGCTGCGCTTGTTCGTCCTTTCCCTCGTCGCGCGGCTGCCTCTGAGCATGTTCACCGTGGCGTTGCTCCTGCACGCCCAGCACTTGACCGGATCGCTAGCCGTCGGGGGAGCCGTGACCGGCGCCTACGCCATCTCGCTGGGGATTGGCGGACCGCTGCTGGGCCGGCGGGTCGACCGCCACGGCCAGACGACGGTCCTGCTCGTCGGCGCCCTGATCACGGGCGGTCTGCTCACTGCGCTCGCCCTGCTACCCAGGGGCGCGCCAGCCGGACTCATCATCGCCCTGGCGGCGGGGGCGGGTCTCGCCAGTCCCCCGATCGATGCCTGCATGCGCACGCTGTTCGGCGCGCTGTTGCCCGACGAGGAATCGGTGCGTGTCGCCTAC
>JBAPXO010000566.1:0-3865 GCA_049284255.1 Solirubrobacteraceae bacterium
GCTCGGTAGAGGGACCGTGCGCCCGAGTCTCGACCTCCGCGGGGAAGGAGCGCGTGGGCGCAGGACCAGCACCGGCCGCAGCTGCGACCCGGGCTGCGCCGACGGTGTGCCCCTTGGCCTCATACCACGCGCCGGCTGCTCGAGCGGCCTCCAGCGCCTCACCATGCATTCCCGCCGCGGCCAACACCTCCGCCAGCGCCATGGAGGCGTCCCCCTTGTCGGCGAGCGCGTCGGTGGGCTCGGCCAACGACACGGCACGACGCGCAACCTCCAGCGCCGGAGCGAACTCGCCCATGCGTGCCAGAGCCTGTGCCCGGGCGCTCATCCACGTGATCGCGGTCTTGAGGTCCTCCCCCCCGTGCTGCTCGGCGAACCGGGTCTGCTCCAGCGCCTCGTCGTCGTTGCCACCCTCCTCGACGAGCGCCCGCGCCAGGAGCGCCGCGGCCTGAGCCGCGCCCGAGGAGACACCGAGCGCCTGAAACCCGTCCCGGGCGGCACGAAGGTGGGCGGCCGCGGCGGCGGGCGAGCCGTCGAGCAACTCGACGATCCCGGCGTGCACCGCCGTCTCGTGTAATTCGTAGGCGAGGCCCAGCTCCTCAAGCGTCGCGCGTCCGGCGGCAATGATTTCGCGGGCGGCATCGGCTCGCCCCCGCATGGCCTCCAGCACTGCTTGGCAGCGCAGGGCGATCGCCTCTACGTGCCGGTTACCGGGGGTCATGCGCAGGATGCGCACCACGTCGAGGCACCGTCCGCTCGCCCGCACCACGGGAGACGGACCCCACAGAGCCGCTCGCGGTGCGCCGGCGAGAACCGCGGTCGTGCGGCGTGCATCATCGGCGGAGCGGGCCGCTGCCAACGCCCGGTCAAGCGCCTCCTCGACTAGAGCAACTCGGCCCAAGCGCGCGTAGGCTCCCGCGGCCACCTGGCAGCCCTTGGCCTCGCCCATCCGATCACCGAGTGCGGCCAGCTCGGCGGCGGCTGCTGCCACCTGCTCGGCTGTTGCGGCGATCTCGCCGGCCCCAGTCAAATTCGCGAGTTGACCCTTGATCACGGTCGCACGGGCGCGCCGCTGCGGGTCGGCGTCACCGCCCTCCGAAAAGCGCTGCACGAGCTCGACCGCCGCCGACGTGTCACCCGCGGCGAGCACCGCCTCGCAGAGGTCCCAAAGGATCTCCTGCTCGTCTCCGGTACCGCAGGCCAGGGCCCGGCCGAGCAGGTTGGCCGCCGCCGCAAGGTCCTCCCGGGCCAGCGCGCGCCGCCCGGCCGAATGCAGACGCGAAGCCGCACGCGTCCCCAGCCTCCGGCCGTGCTCGTTCAGGGGTCCAAGCTCGCGCCGGTAGGCGTGCGCCTGCTCGAGATGGAAGGCGATCACCTCCTCGTGTTCGCCCACGAGCTCGCCGGCCTTGAGCTCCATCCAATCCGCGAAGCGCTCGTGCAGGTCGGCCCGTGCCTCCTTGAGGAGAGAGCGGTAGGCGGCATCACGAATCAGGACGTGGTGGAAACGGAATACGGGCTCGTCGATCCAGTAGGTGCCGTCGGGCTCGACCATGTCCTTGCGCCGCAGCGACTCGAGGTGGCCGTCAATTCCGATCCGCACCGGCGGCGCCACCAGCTCCGCGACCGCCCCGCGGTAAAACAGCTTGCCGATCACCGCCGCCCGTTCAACCACAGTGCGCTCTTCGGACCGCAAACGTTCGATGCGTGCCGCCAGCAGCGCTTGGATGGTTGGCGGCACCTCCACCGTCACCGCTTCGTCCACGGTGATCCAAGCGTCGCCCTCTCGCCGAAGCACGCCCTCGTCGACCAGCATCCGCACGGTCTCCCCCAAGAACAGCGGGTTTCCGTCCGTGGTCTGGAGAATTCGCTGGGTCAGCGCGGGCGGCACGCGCACCTCGCCGAGGAGGCCGGTGACCAGCTCCCGGCTCTCGTCTTCATCGAGTGGCTCGAGCTCGACCACTGCGCTGGCGCGACGTCCGGCGAAGGCGAGCGCCTCGCGGGATTCGCGCAGTTCCGGGCGGGCGAGGGCGACGATCAGCACCGGCGCGTCGCGCACCCACTCGACCAGGTGCTCGACGAGATCGAGCAGCATCGGCTGGCCCCAGTGCAGATCGTCAAGCACGAGCACCAGTGGACGCTCGGCGGCCAGGAACTCCAGTCCGCGCCGCAGCGCCCAGAATGTCTCCTCCGCTGAGGCCGGCTCCGCGATCCCGAGGACTCCCGCGATCCGCTCCACCAGACGCTCTCGATCCGGATCGTCCTCTGGCACCAGCGCGCCGAGCTTGGCGCGCACGACGTCGGGCGCGTCGGCCTCACCGATCTCCGCCACGGCGCGCAGCACCTCCGCCACTGGCAGGAAAGTGAGCCCTTCGCCGGTCGGCTCACAGCGACCCACAACCACGTTCGCCGCATCGGACACCACCGCTGCTAGCTCCGAAGCCAAGCGTGTCTTGCCCACCCCCGGGGAACCCATCACCGTTACCAGGCGGCAGTTCTGCGCGCTCACGACCTCCGCGAACGCGTCGCGGAGCCGTCGCAGCTCACTCTCTCGACCCACCAGCGGCGCGTCGGATGCCGCCGCTCGACCGCCGTCTGCGGATCCTGAGACCGAGACCAGACGCCACGCCCGCACGGTTCCCGCTTTGCCCTTGAGCTCGAGATCGCTCACCGGCTGGAGCTCCACGGCATGCCGCACCAGCCGCCATGTCCCCTCCCCCACGAGCACCTCGCCCTCACCCGCGGCCTGTTCCAGGCGGGCGGCCGTGTTCATCGTGTCCCCGACCAGCTCCCCGCCGTCCCCAACCACGAGCTCGCCCGTGTTGACCCCGGCGCGCATCCGCAACCGGACGCCCCACGCCCGCTCCAGCTCCTCGTTGAGCCCGACCAGCCGGGCCCGCATTGCGTCCGCCGCCCGCACGGCCCGCACCGCGTCGTCCTCATGCAGCCCGCGAGCCCCGAAGCTCGCCACCACGGCATCGCCGACGAGCTTCTCCACGCGGCCGTCCTGACGCTCGACCTCGACCCTCATGACCTCGTAGAACCGCGCCATTACGCGCCGCACCGACTCGGCGTCCAGCGTCTCCTGCATCGCCGTGGATCCGGCCAGGTCCGCGAACAGGACACTGACCACCTTGCGCATCTCGGAGACCACAGGATCCGGAGTTGAGACGACAGCTCCGCACGCGTCGCAGAAGCGCGCACCCGGCGGCAGCTTCGCCCCGCACGCCGGGCACTCGGCCATCAGCCCCTGCCCACACCCCGCACAGAAACGGGCCGCATCGCGGTTGGCCTGTCCGCAGCTGGCGCAAATTAGCGACATCGGTGTCGAACCCCAGCGGGATCTTCGCATGGAGAAGCGACATCGCGCCAGGCTCACACCGAGCCGCGTGGCTCAGCGCACGGCAGACCAGATGATCGGGGCGCCCGGATTTGAACCGGGGACCTCCTGCTCCCAGGGCAGGCGCGCTACCAGGCTGCGCTACGCCCCGCGCGCCAGGACCGCAAGGTTAGCGCCAACATTCCCTGGTCAGGTCAATCCACGCCTGCAGACGGGCCCGGAGAAGCGTGTCGGAGGCGCTGACCGACAGAACTCCGTGAACGGACCGCCAACTGCGACCGGTGAGCTGTCGACTATTTGACTTGCGCTGGACGCGGAGCTTCTGGCCCTCGAAGCCCAGCGTCATGCCCCAGAAATGTCGCAGCTCGATGAGGTCCTGATCGGCGTGATATTGAACCGAGAACACCAACGGCCGCGTCGTCAGGGTACGGAGCCAGCGCGTGGCGAGGGTCATCACAGCGGGATCGGAATTCGCGATCGACACGACGTTGCGGTTGCGCTTGTACCCCTCGGCGATGTACAGCACCACGA
>JBAPXO010000567.1:0-3045 GCA_049284255.1 Solirubrobacteraceae bacterium
CGGCCTGGGCAGGCGCGGTCTCCCCCGCGCGCTCGAGCGCGAGAAGGGAGTCCACGAGTCGAGCCAGGCGCTGCGCGTCAAGGCGAAGCTCACCCAGGAGCTCGTCGTCGACCCCGTGGCGGGTGGCGTACTCGACGTTGCCCAGCAACGCCGTGACCGGCGTCCGCAGCTCATGTGACGCGTCGGCGAGGAACCTGCGCTCGCTCGATCTCGCCTGCTCGAGCGCCGCCAGCATCCGGTTGAGAACCCCGGTGAGCTCCCCGATCTCGTCGGGCGTGTCGGTCTCCGGGAGACGCCGCGCCGGATCGGGCGTGCGCTCGATCTCCCCCGCCGAGTCGGCCAGCGAGCGCAGCGGGAGCAGGCCGCGTCGAGTCAACCCAGCGGCCACGATCGCCGCCAGCAGAACGACTCCCACCCCCGCGAGCGCGACCACCACCCCCAGGCGCCCGGTGGTATGAGCGATGTCGGAGGTGTCTGAGGCCACGAGTACGGCACCGCCGGCCGCCGGGCCACCGGCGTCGGCGATCGGGGCCACGTACATGCGCAGCGGCCGCCCGCCGACGGTGACGTTCTCGGCCCCGGTGCGACCCTGCGCGAGCACCTCATGGGTGAGGGCGTCCTGAGGCAGCACCTGAGCTCCGAGCGTCTCTGAACGGGCGACGATCCGGCCGTGGGCGTCAATCACCTCCACGGAGATCTGACGCCCGGAGACCGGGCTCTCGAGAGCCCCCGGGTCGGTGAGCACGGCGGGCGCCGAGATGGCCAGCGCGGCCACGTCCTGAGCTCGCTGTCGCAGCGCGGAGTCCAGCGAGCCCCGTAGCTCGTGCTCGACGACCAGGACGGTGATGACGGCGAACAGCACCACGGCGGCGAGGATCGACGCCGCGGCGGCAAGAGCGAGTCGGGCTCGAAGGGTGGTCAGCGAACGCAAGCTGGCTGCTTGGCAGAGCGCAAAGCTCCAGTAGTTATGTTTTCATGGCTAAAGGGACCCATCCGGACCCAGAGCTAGCCGTAGTGACACGGAGGTTTTTCGGTGGTGCAGGAGCACGCGGGGGTTAGCCAGCCCACCAGGGTGCTGCTGGTCGAGGACGACCCGCGCACCGCGATGATGATCGGGGAGATGCTGCGCGCCATCTGGCCCGACGGCCTCGTGGTCGCGCATGCCCAGCGGGTCGTGGACGCCAACCGGGAGCTGGTCGACCATGGGGCCACCTGCGTGCTGCTCGACCTCCCGGCCAACGAGAGCGACCCCCTGGGAGCGCTCGTCCAGCTGCGCGGCGCGGCCGCCGACGTGCCGATCATCGTCCTCTCTGACCACGCCCAGGAGGATCTCGGGGTGGCGGCGGTCAGAGCCGGCGCCCAGGACTACCTGATCAAGTCCGAGCTCAACCCGGCGAGCCTCGGCCGCGCCACGCGTTACGCCGTCGAACGCAAGCATTCCGAGCTTGAGCTCGTCCATCAGGCGCTCCACGACCCGCTGACCACGCTCCCCAATCGGGCGCTGTTCCTGGACCGCCTCACCGTCGCGCTGGACCGCTCGCGCCGTACCGGCGCCCCGGTGGCGGTGCTGTTCATCGACGTTGACAACTTCAAGCAGATCAACGACACCCTCGGGCATCCCGCCGGCGACCGCCTCCTGACCGTGCTTGCCGACCGCTTCCAGGACATGCTCCGCCCGATGGACACGGTCGCGCGTTTCGGGGGTGACGAGTTCACGTTCCTGTTCGAGGGTCTGGAGAGCGAGCGCGAGGCCGTTCTGATCGCCGAGCGCATCAGCCACTCGGCCAGCCTGCCACTGAACCTTGGCGATGGCGACACCTCGATCGCGGTCAGCATCGGGATCGCCATGGTGAACGACCCCGCGGTCGCCCCCGATCATGTGATCCGCGACGCCGATGCCGCCATGTACCGGGCCAAGGAGCTCGGGGGCTCGCGCTTTGAGCTCTTCGACGAGAGCTCGCGCCGGCGCGCGATGCACCGTCTCGACCTCGAGAGCGCTCTGAGCAAGGCGGTTGAGCGTTCCGAGCTGCGCGTGTACTACCAGCCCCGCGTGTCGCTCGAGGGCGGCACCGGCCTGGTCGGCTTCGAGGCCCTCGTGCGCTGGGAGCACCCCGAGCGGGGACTGATCGAGCCAGGAGAATTTATGGCGGTCGCCGAGGAGACCGGCCTGATCGTCCCCATCGGGGAGTGGGTACTCGAGCGGGCACTCAGCCAGGTCAGGCTCTGGCGCCAATGGCGCCCTGGAATGACGCTCTCGGTCAACATCTCTGGCCGCCAGCTCGAGGATCCCGACCTCGTCGCACGGCTGTCGGGCGCGATGCGCGAGAGCGGCGCCGATCCCAGTGTGTTGTGTCTGGAGGTGACCGAGGATTCCGTCGAGCACAACCCCGAGCAGTCGGCCCGGATGCTCGTGGCGCTGCGCCAGACCGGGGTCAAGCTCGCGATCGACGACTTCGGCACTGGCCACTCCTCGCTCGCCAGCCTGCGCCAGCTCCCCGTCGATGCGCTCAAGATCCATCAGAGCTTCGTCTCGTCCCTCGGCAGCACGCCCGGGGGCGCCGAGCTCGTCGGGGCGGTCGTCGAGCTCGGCCACGCGCTCGGCATGACCGTCGTCGCCGAGGGAGTCGAGACCGACGCCCAGCTCGCCTACCTGCGGGACCTCGGCTGCGACGGGGCGCAGGGCTACCTGTTCAGCGGGCCGGTGCCCGAAGAGGGCGTCCACAGCCTGCTCGGCGTCCCCTGACCGATCACGCCCGCAACACGAAGCCCGAGCCACGCAGCGTCCTGATCAGGGGCGGGTCCCCGAGCTTCCGGCGCAGCCGCGCGATGTAGCGGTCGACCACGTTGGGCTCGGCAGCGCTGTTCCAGATCACCTCCAGCGCGCGGTCCCGGGTGACGGTGTGCCCGGTTTCACGCAGGAGCAGCTCGAGCAGGGCGGTCTCACGGCCGGTGAGCTCGATCGGGCGCGCTCCGCGGCTGGCGTTCCGCGACTCGACGTCCAGGATTAAATCGGCGTAGGTGAGAAGCGGTTTCGGGGTGTGCCCT
>JBAPXO010000568.1:0-1519 GCA_049284255.1 Solirubrobacteraceae bacterium
TCGTAGGAGGACCGCCCAGGCGCCACCATCCGGTTCCCACGGAGGCAAGGAATTGGGCCGGGGGACGGCGGACATGGGAACATGCCGATGTGCGGGTGCATCGCAGCTTCGCCTTCGTCGATGTCTCGGGCTTCACCGCATTGACTGAGCTCGAGGGCGACGAGCGCGCCGTCGATGTGCTGACCGCGTTCCGCGCCCTCCTGCGTGACATCTGCTCACGCCGTGGCGTGCGGATCGTCAAGTGGCTCGGTGACGGCGTGATGCTCGTCTGTGTCGACACCCGACCGCTCCTGGAGACCATTTTGGAACTGCACTACGTGGTGGGCGAGGTTGGCGCAGTCGAGACCGTCTCCATCCGTTCGGGTCTCACCGAGGGCGACGTGATCCTCATGGAGGGAGACGACTACGTCGGGCACTGCGTCAACGTCGCCTCGCGGCTCTGCGACCTGGCTGCCGCCGGTGAGGCGCTGGCGGCGCCGGCCGTGATGGGCGACCTCCCCAACTGGGGCGAGGTCCTCTCCGAGACCCACGTGACGTTGCGCGGGGTCGAAAAGCCAGTGCCTGCCTCGAGCATCCGCATTGCGCGCAGCGACACGGATGCTTCCCACGACCCCATATGCGGGCTGCCGCTGACCGAGGACACCGCCCAGGAGATCGCCCACGACGTCCGCGGCTCCATGGTGCTCTTCTGCTCGCCGGGCTGCGTCGACACCTGGCGGCGTCGACCGGCGCGCTCGCTCTCGGGCTGACGGGCTCCTCGGCGAAGGCCCGACCTGGGCGTCCGCGCCACCCCCAGTTCCTCCTCAACATCCGTTGCCGATTGGCCGATAGCAGGAGGACTCGAGAGGGGACCGAGAAACCAGGCATGCGTCAACTCCCAGCACTGGACATGCCCTCCAACGTGACCAAGTTCTGGCGGAGCTACGTCTACATCGGCGTTCTCACCTACAGCATGGGTGCCACCGCCGTCCTGGGCTACTCGCTCGCCAGGCCGGGCCCGCACCAGGGTGTGATGGTGACGCTGAGTGGGCTCAGCCTGATTGCCTCTATCGGGCCGTTCCGGCTGCTGGGCCTCCGCCTCGTCGAGACGCGCTGGTCCAAGTTGTTCTTCACCTCGTGGGCCGCCTTCACCTTCGTCTTCATCGCGGTCGGGGCGGTCCTGGACGGCGGCGTGCGCAGCCCGATCTCGTACTTCCTGATTCTGCCCATGCTGTTCGCCGGACTGGCGTACTCCGCCGGGACGGTGACATTCCTGGCCGGCTTCGGCGTCGTCACGAGCGTCGTGGTCGGCCTCCTGAACCCCGATCGAAGCTGGTCCACGACCGCGTTTCTGGCGGTGGGGATCGTGATCGCCGGTGTCATCACGGTGGCGGCGGCAGCGCAACGGGATCGCCTCATGCGTCAGCTGATGGCCGCGGCAAGTGTCGACGTGCTCACCGGGTGTCTCAACCGTGGCGCTTTCCAGCAGCGCCTGGTTCACGAGTCGATGCTGGCGCAGCGTCACGGCGCCACCTTCAGC
>JBAPXO010000569.1:0-3030 GCA_049284255.1 Solirubrobacteraceae bacterium
TGACGCAACCCCGCGTCACCTGCTACCGCGTCGGGATCCGCATGAACGACCCGCGCATTCCCGCCTTGCTCGTTTCACACCATCGCCCTGGTTTCTACTTCCGCGTGCTCGAAGAGGGCAAAGTACAAGCGGGGGACGAGATCATCAAGCTTGCGTCCGGCCCCCAACAAATGCCGGTCGCTGAGGCGGATGCCCTGCTGTACATCCCTGGGCACCCGCGCCAGCAACTGCTTCGAGCGCTCCGGATCCCTGCCCTGAGTCCCGGCTGGCAGACCTCGTTCCAAGCCTTGCTCGAGGAAGAACCCGGGAGTGGTAACGCCGGGCTTGCGGTGACCAGCCCGGCTCCGGCCTGGCCCGGCTTCCGGCAACTGATTGTCACGGCAGTCACCCGCGAGAGCGAATCGGTGATCTCGATACGTCTCGATGAACCAAGCGACGCGCCACTGCCGGCCGCCCGCCCGGGCCAGTACCTCACGCTCCGGATCCGGCCCGACAAGCAGAAGAGGCCGGTGCTTCGCAACTACTCCCTCTCTGGACCGCCCGACGCCGGCTACTACCGGATCGCCGTCAAGCGAGAACACGATGGCGCTGCCAGTGGCTATCTGCACAGCCGGCTCGCCGTCGGCGATCGACTCGACGTCGCGGCGCCACGTGGTGCCTTCATTCTCGACCGGACCCATGCGCCCGTGCTGCTGATCAGCGTCGGGATCGGTGCCACCCCAGTTCTCGCCATGCTTCAGGCGCTGGCGGAGGAGCATTCCGATCGCGAGGTCTGGTGGCTGCACGGGGCGCGCAACCGGCACGAGCACTCGTTCGCCGCCGAGGCCCGGGATCTCCTCGCCTCGCTCCCAAACGTATGCCGGCACGTGTACTACAGCCGTCCCGATCCGGATGACCTCGAAGGCCGCGATTTCGACAGCGAGGGCCGTCTCACCGGATCACTGCTCGCCGAGCTCGAGCCCCCCGGGGACGCCGAGGCATACCTGTGCGGACCGAGACCGTTCATGGACGAGATCAGCGCCGGGCTGGCGGCGCTCGGGATCGCCGCCTCACGCATCCACACCGAGCCGTTCGGCCCGGCACCGGGTCTGACGCCGGGCGTCGCGGCAACGCCGGCGCGGACGCCACACCCACCCTCCGGCCAACCTGGAAATGGCGCCACCATCGAGTTCGCGCGCAGCAACCTCGCGATCCCCTGGAGCGGCGACTACGCGAGCCTGCTCGAGCTCGCCGAGGCATGCGACGTACCCGTACGTTGGTCGTGCCGCACCGGCGTCTGCCATACCTGCGAGACCACCCTGATCGCCGGCAGTGTCGGGTACAGCCCCGATCCGGTCGAGCCTCCCGCCGATGGGAGCGCACTCATCTGCTGCTCACAGCCACGTGGCGACGTGGCGCTTGACCTGTGACCGGCCTCAGAGGAGCTGGCGCGACAAGCCATGCGTCCGTCGGTGCCGACCGGGTCGGACTGCTACTGGAAGCGGCGGAGGACCGGCCAGTTTCGAACCGCCCGCCAGAGGCGCCGGCCCCACCGGCCGAACCGACCCGAGAGGTACTCCAAGTCCTTGACGTCATCCGGATACGGCATTGAGGTCTCCTCGGCCCGTTCGAGATGGAGGATGCCGTCGACCATATCGCCGATCTCCCTGATTCGGCCGAGCGGATCGAGCTTTTCCGGGCTTTTCTACGGGGTGGCGCTGGCGGGCGCCGGCAGGCGGTTTCGTGCGCGGCGGGCCAGGTAGACGGCGGTGATGATCGAGCCGGCGATGAGGATGACGGCCAGGGCGATCTGGAGCACGGTCCTTGTTGTGCTCAGTCCCTCAATCGTGGTGCAGCGCATCCCGCCGTGACCTATTGACGCCGCGGTGGCTGAATTGATCGGCGTCGCGAATGCTTTGCACCGTTCGGTTCGGAGGCTCGTCGCGCCGAGGAGTACGAGGAGCCCGGTCGCGAGCCCGCCGGGGGCGATCAGGGTGCCGAGCAGCTTGTCGCGGAGTGTCCACAGTCGCGAGCTCCAGAGAAGGACGAGCCCGATCAGCCAGCCGATGCCAAAGACAAAGCCTCCGAGTGGGAGCAAGAACACTGCAGACCACTCGCGCAGCCCTCGCCGATCCGTTGCTGGCGGACCCGCGGGCTGCTCGGCTTCGACGATGTCGCCCGGCGGCCCCAGCCGCTCGAGGGCTTCAAAAGCCTCCTCGTCAGAGGCCGCGAGCGGGATCGACTCGCTGAGGTGGTCCCCGATTTCGGCAACGAGCTCGTGCATTCGGTCGGCCGGCAGGCGGCGCCCGGCATGCCGCAGACGGACCAGATAGTCCTCGGCGAGCGGATGAAGGGGGCGCTCGCTCATGCCGCTGCTGACTCTTCTAAGTCCATGAGCGAGTCGACGGAATCGCGAAAGCTCGTCCATTGCGCGGCGAATGCGTGCAACGCGGTTTGACCGGTCTCGGTGATCCGGTAGTAGCGTCGTGGCGGTCCCGCAGCTGACTCTCGCCAGGAGCTGTCGACCAATCCCTCGCGCCGCAGCCGCCCGAGCAGGGGGTAGAGCGTGCCCTCGCTTGTGACGAGGCCATCGACGTCTCCAAGAGCCCGGACGAGATCGAAGCTGTAGCGCTCCCCCTCGCGCAACAACGCCAGGACGCAGAACTCCAACACGCCCCTTCGTAGCTGGGAGATGTACGACTCAGGGCGGGGTGCCATGCTATGCAAGGTAGCTGGTTTAGCCAGTCGGAGCAAGCGGGCGGGGCGACCCTTGCTCGATGTGCCCGCCGGGCCGGGAAAAGCGTGGGCGATAATCCCGGCGTGGACGACCAGGTGGCCCAGCTGCAAGATCACGGATTCGCGTGGATTCGAAGCGGTTTTCCGACCACTGATGGGGCGGTTGAGGTCGCGCGTTCGCTGATCCAGGCTCGTAGCGCGGCGGACGGGCTGGAGGAACTTACGGTGATCGGAGAGTTCGTCCTTCCGCCGATCGACGGAGGGCCGACTCGTAACTTTCAGACGCTCCATTTCGATTTTGGGCTGCCCCTGGAC
>JBAPXO010000570.1:0-2301 GCA_049284255.1 Solirubrobacteraceae bacterium
GTTCTGAGGAACTCATCCAGCGTTTGCACAGAATCCGGATCATCGAGCATCTCATTGGTGAGCCAGCACAAGCTCTGGCTAAGGCGAGCAGCGGTGTCCGGATGGCCGTTCGACTCAATCGTCGAGAGATTAGGTGCGAGGGCCTGGAAGCCTAAAAATCGGCCGACTATGGCGTTCTGTGCATGCGGGGGTATGTCGGAAACAGGCGAGGTCAATCGTGACCCCGCTTCTCTTCGCCAATCGCGTCGTCACCCCACCGTTGGCGGATGCGGGGAAGCACGATAGTCGCCCATAGATCTTTAATTATGCGATTCGTCGAAGGTGCTAACGTAACCAGCAGTACCACCGCGATCGGATCCGCGCCGCTCGTGGCGGCGCGCACGCTTATTGCGTTCTCCCTGTCGAAGCTGGCGAGTGCCGCCCGGTCGAGTCCAGCAGCGCTCAGCTCGGCTTCCAGCGCAGAACTGCCGGGATTATCAAGGGCTTGCCAGAATTGGGCGATCTCGGCCTGGACCTGGTCGACGGACAACTCGCCCCTCGCATAAACCAACTCTTCTGCCGTACGCATCCGCCGCCCCCTTCGAAACGGATATCATCACTCTTAGCACCTCTAGGGCCATAAAAACAAGCCAAACTTGGGCGCTGGCGCCCGCGGCTGAGTCAGGGGACCTTCGATGAGGCGAGTGCTTCGGGCTTGAGCTGGGCTAATGGCGTGGTGGGACCGATGGGAGGCTCATGCCTAGCCCGGCCCGCGCCAGCACTTCAGTCGTGCCCGCGTATCGTCCGCCGACGCCGACGCAAGCGAGAGTGGGCCGTCGCCGGTTCAGGTTTCCGGGCCGCCCAGATAGAGCCGCTCGATCTCTCCGGCCCGTTTCTGGAGCTCGTCGCCGGTCAGTTCCAGGGCGAAGCGCCCTTGGTGCATGACGAGCACCCGGCTGCTTACCATCTCGGCGTAGCGCAGATGCTGCTCCACGACCACGACGGCCCGGCCTTGGTCGGCGAAGTCGCGGATCGCCGCGAACAGCCGGTCGCAGATGGCGGGTGCCAGGCCGAAGGAGAGCTCGTCGATCAGCAGCACGTACGGCCGGCGGGCCATGGCACGCGCCAGCACCAGCAGCTGCTGCTCGCCGCCGCTCAGCGCGCCGGCCTTGATGTCGGCCCGGCGGCTGAGCTCCGGGAACGACGCGAAGACCTCCTCCGGGTCGGCCCTGCCGACGGTCAGGTTCTGCCGCACGGACAGCGAGGGGAACACGCTGCGCCCTTCGAGCACGATGCCCAGGGCCTTCTGTGTCCCGCGCGCGGTTGTGCTCTTGAATGGCACGCCGCCGATCTTCACGGTCCCGGCCATGCGCGGCAGAATCCCGGCGATGGTCGCGAGAGTCGTCGTCTTGCCGGCGCCGTTCCGGCCGATGATCGCGAGCACTTCGCCATCGGCCACCCGCATCGAGAGGTCACGGATAATGACCGCGCCGTTGTACCCGCCGCGCAGGCCATCCACCTCCAGGCTGGTATGCGTCATGACCGCTCCCCGTCTGATGCCAGGTCGGGACTCGGCGACGGCGTTCCCGATTCGCC
Source organism: Solirubrobacteraceae bacterium (assembly GCA_049284255.1). GTDB lineage: Bacteria > Actinomycetota > Thermoleophilia > Solirubrobacterales > Solirubrobacteraceae > Palsa-465. The sequence goes on from JBAPXO010000570.1 coordinate 1,576, forward strand.
GAGGTATGCCGCGCGAACGGCGTCCGAACGCAAGATCTCGGCGGTGGGTCCGGCCGCGAGGATGCGGCCGAAGTCCAGTACCAGCAGGTCATCGCAGGCCTCGGCCACGACGTCGACGTTGTGCTCGACGAGGATGACACCCAGTCCGAACGTCTGCACCACGCGCCGCAGCGCGGCGACGAATGCCGCCCGCTCCTGCTCGTTCAGCCCGGCGGTCGGCTCGTCCAGGCAGAGGATCGACGGGCGTGCTGCGATGGCCCGGGCCAGGGCGACCAGCCGCTGGGTGCCGGTCGGTAGGTCTCGGACCGGCGTATCAAGCAGGTCCTCGAGTCCGAGCATCGAGCTGGCCAGTTCGGCATCGACGGTGAGCTGCCGCTTGCCGGGCCGCACCAGGTTCACGAGGTACGCGCCCCGGTCTCGTTCATCCGACGCCGCCAGCAGGTTTTCCCGGACGCTGAGCTCGGTGAACAGCTCGAGGTTCTGGAACGTCCGGATCAGGCCACCGCGTGCGCGCCGCCCAGCTTCCCAGGAGGTGATCTGGGCGCCGTCGAGCCAGACGGTGCCGGATGCGATACGGGTAAAGCCGGTCAGCCCGTCCAGCAGGGTGGTCTTGCCCGCCCCGTTGGATCCGATGATGCCGAGTACGCTGCCTTGTTTTACTTCCAGGTCGACCGCGTCAACCGCAAGGACCGGGCCGTAGCGGATCGTCAGCTCGCTGGCCCGCAG
>JBAPXO010000571.1:0-2452 GCA_049284255.1 Solirubrobacteraceae bacterium
CGGCGCCCTATCAAGGCCGCTTCGGTGCGCGTTGACACGCCGGCTTCACCACGGCTGGACGCGGGCGCAGTCGCGCAGCTGCGCCACGACCGTCGTCTACCGCGGCCTGCACCGCGGCCGCTACCGGTTCAGCGTCCGCGCGGGCGTGGCCAGCGCTTCACGCGAGTTCACCGTGAAGGCGCACCGGGCCTAGCTCGTGCTCAGCTCCGTCCGCTCCGGCGGCCGGGAACACGATCAGCCAGCCGGCTCAGCGGCTCGACGACATCACCGAGGGTCTCGGCGGCGTCCTTCAGGGTCACGACGCTGTCGCTGAGCATGTCCAGCGCGGGGCCCACGCGATCGAGCCGCTCGCCGAGCGAGTCGACCTGGGCATCGACCGACTGGACGTGCTCAGGGAGCTCGGGGAGGCGCTTGGTCGTCACCGCCAGGCTCTCAAGCGTCCCCGCGAGGGCTCCCAGGGCGCGCAGCGCTTCTTCGAGCGAGGCCAGCGAGCGCAGCGATTCCTGCAACGCCGAGAGCTGGGCCAGGCCATCCGAGAGCGCCAGCAGGGTTCCGTCGGGCCCGGCGAGCTGCTGAAGCGTGCCGTCGGGAGCGATGAGCTGTTCGAGCGTGCCGTCGGGGGCCATCATCTGGTCCAGCAGGCCGCCGGGCTCGATCAGCCGTTCGAGCGGCCCCTGAGGCTCGAGCAGGCGGTCAAGTGCCCCGCCTTCGACGGTCAGCCGCTCGAGCGCGCCGTCCTCGGCAAGCAGGCGGTCAAGCGGACCGTCCGGGCGGAGCAGGCGATCGACGACTCCGCCCTCGGCCATCAGGCGGTCGAGCGGACCCTGGGGAGCGAGCAGCCGCTCGAGCACGCCATCCTCGACCAGCAGCTGGTCAAGTGGCCCGCCGGGCGCGAGGGCGCGGCCCAGTGGGCGGTCGTCAGCGGTCAGCACGGCGAGCTGCTCGAGGCGGCTCAGGGGGCCCTCGGGATCGCCCAAGCGGCCGAGCTGCTCGATCGCGCCGCCTTCCTCCAAGAGTATGGTCAGCCGCTCGGCATAGCCCCCGGGCCGGCGGACCGGGCCGTCCCGCGCCACCAGACCGGCGGCGGCGATCATCAACTCGGCGCTCGCCATCGCCGCCCGCGCCGGCATCAAAGCCACGGAAATCAGGCCCACGCTCGGATCCTACCCGTGGCCGTCGGTTCGGGCGCCCGCGCCCCGCGCACGATCGGCGACCCCGGGGCGGGGCTCATGGCGGCGGCTCGTCCTCGCCATCCATGAAGGCCCTGGCGCGCGCCCGCAGCTCTGGCGAAGCGGCCTCGTCCTCGTCGGGCCAGCGCCCGAACTTGTCCAGGTAGGCGCGGGCGCGCTCCTCGAGATCGCGCTCCCGGTCTCCGCTGACCCCGAGCCGGAAGAGGATGTTGAGCATCAGCACCGACAGCCCGCTGCCCACGGCGAGGGCAAAGCCGTCGACACCGAACCCGCCCGGATTGATGATCAGCACCACGACTCCGGCGAGCACGAGCACGCCCCCGATCCCGTAGCGCAGCGCCAGGAAGGCCCACGGCCGTCGCATCGACGCGGTCAGGTGGGCCGGGGCCGTCGGGCCAGCTCGTTGGCCCGGCGCAGATGGGCGGCAACGAGCTCGGCCGACCGCTCGCCGTCGCCCCCGCCGATGGCCGCCGCGATCGCCCTGTGCTCCTCGATGAAGCGGGCGATACGGGCGGGATCAAGCGAGATCGCGGCGGCGGCGATTCGCTGCTGGCGGTCGCGCAGAGCGTCGTACTGCCGGGTGAGAATGGAGTTGCCGTTGGCAGCGACGATCAGGCGGTGAAACTCCCGGTCGGCGAGCGCGAATGCCGACGTGTCTTGCAGCGTGCGCTCCTGCTCGGCCAGCGACTCCTGAAGGGCCGGCGCGACCTCGTCTCCGTAGGCGGCGACTCGCCGTGCGCAGTGCGCCTCGATCAACAGCCGTGCCTCGAGCACGTCCTCGGCCTCGGAGGCCGTGATCGGCAGCACCAGCGCTCCTCGGCGCGGATAGAGCTCGAGCAGGTCCTCGGCCTCGAGGTTGACGAAGGCCTGTCGTACGGGAGTGCGGCTGACGCCAAGCTGGCGCGCCACCTCGTTCTCGCTCAGCAGAGTGCCGCCGGCATAGCGCCCGTCGAGCAGGCGTTCCTTGACGTACTCATAGGCTCGGTGGGCGGCTGACCGCGAGCGCGGGGAGAGGACGGTCGACCCCGAGCGCCCGGGTAGGGCGGCGCTCAGCCGACCGGGCAGCGCCGCCACCGAGCGCGCCGGACCGGGTCTCTCCGCAGGTCTCTCCGTCCCCGGATCCATCGTGGCTATCATAGGGGTACACCTTGGATACAAGATGTGTCCAAGATGTGGTCAAGGCCACTGGCCACCGCTCACCCCCCTGTCCGAAAGGAGCGAACGATGACCAAGATGACCACCTCAATCCGTCGCGCATTCAG
>JBAPXO010000572.1:0-1837 GCA_049284255.1 Solirubrobacteraceae bacterium
CCGGCACCCATTGGGGCTGTGACACCTCCAACTGCGGCGCCTGCGTGGTGCTCATGGATGGCCAGCCGATCAAGTCGTGCACGACGCTCGCCGTGATGTGCGAGGGCCACGAGCTCAGGACCGTCGAGTCGCTTGAGGTCGACGGCCGCCTCGATCCCATCCAGCAGGGCTTTCACGAGCTCCACGCTCTGCACTGCGGGTTTTGCACCCCCGGGATGCTGATGACCTGCCGAGCGCTTCTGGACGAGAACCCCGACCCGTCAGATCACGAGATCCGGACCGCGATCTCGGGTGCGATCTGCCGCTGCACGGGCTACAAGAACATCGTCGCCGCGGTGCGGTGGGCGGCCGAGCAGGAAGCCAACGTCCGCCACGGGCAGGAGGTCCACTGATGGCAACGACAACCGAGCAGAACCTTCCCAGTCCCGGTCAGGAGCGGCCGATCGGCTTTGGCCGGCTAAAGCGCAAGGAGGACGCGCGCTTCATCCGCGGCCAGGGCACCTACCTGGACGACATCCGCCTGCCCGGGATGGTCCACGGCGCGATCCTCCGCAGCCCCTACGCCCACGCCAAGATCGTCTCGATCGACACCTCGGCGGCGCTCGCCCACCCCGGCGTGGCGGCGGTCGTCACCGCCAAGGACCTGGAGACGCTGGGCCTCGCCTGGATGCCCACGATCTCCTATGACACCCAGGCCGTGCTGGCCGGCGACAAGGTCCGCTTCCAGGGACAGGAAGTGGCGTTCGTGATCGCCGTCGACGAGTACACGGCGCGCGACGCCCTGTCGCTGATCGACGTCGAGTACGAGCCGCTCCCGGCGATCGTCAATGCCCGCAAGGCGCTGAATCCCGACGCGCCCCTGATCCGCGATGACAAGGACGGACAGGTCGACAACCTGGCCAGCCCGACGTGGGAGGCCGGCGACCAGGAGGCCACCGACCGCGCCTTCGCCGAGGCCGACACGATCGTCAGCCGCGACATGATCTACCCGCGCTGCCATCCGGCGCCGCTGGAGACGTGCGGGATGATCGCCGACTTCAACCCGGAGACCGGCCAGCTGGACATCTACAACGGCAACCAGGCTCCCAACGTGCACCGCACCGTCTATGCCCACGTGGCGGGCTTGGCCGAGCACATGATCCGGATCGTCTGTAACGACATCGGCGGCGGCTTTGGCAACAAGGTGCCGGTCTACCCGGGATACGTGTGCGCGATCGCGGGCTCGATCGTCGCCGGGGTGCCCGTCAAGTGGGTCGAGGATCGCTCCGAGAACCTGATGTCCACCGGCTTTGCCCGTGACTACATCATGCACTCGGACATCTGTTCCAAGGACGGCAAGATCACCGGGCTACGGGTCGATGTGATCGCCGACCACGGGGCCTTTGACTCGACCGCGCAGCCGACGAAGTTCCCGGCCGGCTTCTTTCACATCTGCTGTGGCTCCTACACCCTGGAGGCCGCGCACGTCAAGGTGAAGGCCGTCTACACCAACAAGGCTCCGGGCGGCGTCGCCTACCGGTGCTCGTTCCGGATCACCGAGGCCGTCTACCTCGTCGAGCGGATGGTCGACGCGCTCGCGCTCGAGATGGGCGTGGACCCGATCGAGCTGCGGATGGACAGCTTCATCGCGCCCGAGCAGTTCCCGTATGAGACAACCACCGGTTGGACGTTTGACCCGGGCAACTACGCCGAGACGATGAAGGTGGCGATGGACATCGCCGGCTACGACGAGCTCCGGCGTGAGCAGGCCGCCAAGCGCGAGCGCGGCGAGCTGATGGGCATCGGCGTCTCCTTCTTCACCGAGGGCGTTGGCGCGGGGCCCCGCAAGCACATGGAC
>JBAPXO010000573.1:0-3968 GCA_049284255.1 Solirubrobacteraceae bacterium
GTGATGACCACGCCGGAGGCCAGCTTTGACCGGCAGCGCTCGATCAACTCGAGCTCGGACGTGCGCCCCACCAGCGACCGGCCCGACGTCGCCTGCGCAGACAAACCCACCACCTCGATTGAGCGACTGAGTACCAATTAAACCGGGTCGCACAAGTGCAGTAGTTGACTACTGAAGACGGAAGCGTCTGCGTCCGGGAAGCTGGCGACACCGATCAGATTCGACTCACGGGAGAAGGACCATGTCCAGCACGCAAGCCGCCCCCGCCCAGGCCAAGGCTCCTGGCAGCGGGAACAAGATCTACATCGCGTTCGTGCCCTGGGTGCTGTTCACCCTGGTGGCGCAACACAGCACGCTCAAGCTCGGCGCCGGGCTGGCGCTCGTCGCGGCGATCGTGATCGCCATCCCCGGGATAGTCAACGGTCGGCCCAAACTGCTCGAGTTGGGAGCGGTGCTCACCTTCGCCGCCTTCGCAGTCCTGGCCCTCACCGCCGACCACTCGGTAACGACGTGGATGGCCCGATACGCGCGCGGGATCGCCGCCGCCGTCCTGGCGCTGATCGCCTTCGGCTCCCTGGTGGTGACGCCGTTCACCGAGCAATACGCTCGCGAGTCGGTACCCAAGCAGTTCTGGGGCTCGCCGCAGTTCAAGCAGATCAACCGCAAGCTCACGGTCATGTGGGGATCGGTGTTCCTGGCGATGATCCCGTTCCACATCGCGGCCGGACTGCTTGACCACAAGTGGTCAAACATCGCCTTCAACTGGGTGGTGCCGATCTACCTGCTCGTGTGGGCGGGCAAGCGGACCGCCGCCGTAAGCGACGACGACAGCAACGCTAGGCCACAAGCGGCGGCAGCCCGATGAAAGATCACTTCAAAGACGACGACTTCCAGTTCGGCCTGGAGATCGCGCTCGGAAGCACCTACCGCCAAGCGGCGGACGCCGGCGAGGTGCTCGCCACCGCCGAGCGGATCAAGGACGGAGATTCCGACGCGTGGGTTGCCGAGTGGACGGCGACGGCAGGCGGGCTGTGGGCGGCGGGCAAGGACGCCGAGGCGGCCGGACACCGGCTGAGTGCCCTCGGGTACTACCGCCGCGCGGCCACCTACTACTCCACGGCCCTGTATCGGATCTCGGGAGCGCAGGAGTCAGAGGGGGAGCTTGACCTCTGGCGCCGTCAGCGCGCCTGCTGGGATCGGGTCGTCGACCTCATGTCCCCGCCCGGCGAACGCGTGGAGATCGCCTACGAGGACACCCACCTGCCGGGCTACTTCTTCCGGGCGCCCGATGCCGCGCCTGGGGAAAAGCGCCCCCTGGTCGTGCTGAACAACGGCAGCGACGGGCCGACCTCGGCGATGTGGGTGCAGGGCGGCGCCGCGGCCGCCGAGCGCGGCTATCACTGGATGACCTTCGACGGGCCCGGCCAGCAGGCGGCGCTCTTTGAGCAGGGCATCCTCTTTCGACCTGACTGGGAGGCCGTGCTCACTCCCGTGGTCGACGCCATGGTCGCCCGCGAGGACGTCGACGCCGAACGAATGGCGGTCATCGGGATCAGCCAGGGCGGCTTCTGGATCCCGCGTGCGCTGGCCTTCGAGCACCGCTTCGCGGCCGCGGTCGCCGATCCGGGGGTGGTCGACGTCTCGAGCTCGTGGAAGGACCCGCTGCCGGGAGCGATGCGCAAGCAGCTGGAGCAGGGCAAGCAGGAGGCATTTGATCGCGAGATGCACCTGGTCGAGCTCTTCTCTCACTCGACGGCGGCCACCCTGACCTTCCGCGGCAAGCCCTACGGGAGGGAGAAGGGATCGCGCTTCGAGCTCTATGAAACCGTCAGCGCCTACCGGCTCGGCGACGAGGTCTCGCAGATCACGACCCCGCTCTTGATCTGCGATCCCGAGGACGAGCAGTTCTGGCCGGGCCAGCCCCAGGAGCTGTATGACCGGCTCCCGGAAACCGCCACCAAGGAGCTCGTGCCCTTTACTGCCGCCGAGGGCGCCAACCGCCACTGCGAGCCGATGGCCGGCGCGGTGCGCGAGGCGCGGCTGTTCGACTGGCTCGAGGGTTACCTGACCTGACGGGCGACGGGCGACGGGGGTCGGTCACCCCCGTGAGCCCGTCCCGGCCTTCCTGGTATCGTCGCCGCACCGCCACGAAGTTCCTGCTAATTGCAATAAAACTTGCAGGCGACATAACGCTTTGACGATGCCCACCCCCTCTCGCCCGCTCCCGCTGGCCCTGGTCGCGAGCGCGATCCTGATCGTGCTCGGGCTCACGGCGCTGCGCCCGGCGCGCTCGCACGGGTCCACGCTCGATCAGCTCAAGAGCGAGCTCGGCGCCCAGCAGAGCCGCCAGTCGGGCCTGCAGGGCGCCATCACCTCGCTGAACCGCACGATCGGCTCCCTGGACGGACAGATCTCGCTCGTCCGGACCCGGGAGGCGGCGGTGGCCGCAGAGCTTGCGGCCGATCGCGTCGAGCTCGCCAAGGTCAAGTTCGAGCTCGCCAAGGAGAAAGTCCGGCTGACCATGCTTCGTGACCGCCTGGCCCTGGCCCGGGTGCGGCTGGCGCGCCAGCTCACGTCGAGCTATGAGTCGGGCAAGCCCGACCTGATGACGGTCGTGCTCAACGCCAACGGGTTCAATGATCTGCTGGATCAGATTCACTTCCTGGGGCAAGCCGAGCATGTCCAGCAGACGACGATTTCGATCACGCGCACCGCCAAGGCGGAGGCCGCGGCGGCCGCCCAACGCCTAGCCAAGCTGCAGACCACCGACACCAAGATCACTCAGGCCGCCGCGCTTCACGAGCGGGCACTGGCGGGGATGAACGCGCTGCTCTCGGCCAAGGAAGCTTCGCTCGCACACGCCCGGGCCGCTCAGCAGTCGGCGCTGGCCGCGAGCCGCACCGAAGCCTCGGAGCTGCGCCACCGGATCTCGCACATCGAGGCCGCGCAGGCAGCCGCGGCCGCCCGGGCCGCCGCGGTGGCGGCGACGAGTGCCCAGCAGCAGCTCACCTCCTCCATCCCCACCGCCGTCGGCCCAACGTTCGGCCCCTCAGGGGGATGGGCGATTCCCTACGCGATCGTGCTCTGTGAATCAGGCGGACAAAACCTGACGCCTAACAGCGCCGGGGCCTCGGGCTATTACCAGATCATCCCCAGCACCTGGAAGCTCTTCGGCGGCAGCGGACCCGCCGCCTATCTGGCTCCCAAGTCAGAGCAGGACGCGGTGGCGACGAAGATCTGGAACGGCGGCGCCGGGGCATCCAACTGGGTGTGCGCCGGAATCGTCGGCATCCACTGACGTTCAGGCTGCTGCTCGTCGCAGCGATCCTGATCGCCGCCCTGGCGGTGCGGATCGCCTATATCGAGAACACGTCCTATAAGGCCATCAACGACGCCGGGACTTACAACCGGCTGGCGTCGATGATCGCGCAGACCGGGGACTACGACACGGGTTCGGCGCCCGGGTCGGGCGCCGGGGGCTCACGGGGACCGACTGCCTACTTCCCCCCGGGGTTCCCCTACTTCCTGGCCGCCGTGGACATCCTCGACGGCCACCAGGCCGGCCACAAGGCGGCGCTGAAGGGCGAGCAGATCGGCGGAGCGGTGGTCAATACGGTGGCGGTGGGGTTGATCGGACTGGTGGCGCTCGAGGCGCTGGGGGCCGGGGAGGCGCTGGCGGCGCTCGTGCTGGCCGCCTTCTACCCAGTGCTGATCGAGCTCTCGGGGACGCTGGTGGCCGAGAACTTATTAATTGCCCTGATGCTGGGGGCGATTTGGGCGGCGCTGCGGGCTCTTAGATCGCAACGGCCATATGGATGGATCTTCGTCACGGGAGTACTGACTGGGTTAGCCACGCTTACGCACCAGAACGCGATCCTGCTCGTGTTGCCGCTGGGCTTTGCCGCCTGGGCGGCGGCGCGTGGGCGACCGGACCGCGGCGGGGCGGCGGGGCGACCGCAGCCCGACCG
>JBAPXO010000574.1:0-1862 GCA_049284255.1 Solirubrobacteraceae bacterium
GATTCTGGCCGGCCTATCACTCACCGCTGCGTGCTTGCGATCGGCGGCATGTCGCACATCGTTCCGGATCTTCGCCAGATCCTGAGGCGGTGACGACATTCCGAGCCACTCGAGCGGCGCAGCGACAGACCTGCTTCCATGCACGAGGGACAGTCTCGCCGACGTCATCGCGACCTCGACGCTGCTGCTCTTGGCCGAACGGGGCAGTCTGCAACACGGTCCGACGGGCAATGGCCGCGGTCGCTACAGAAGCCCGGCCGGCCGCGGGCGTTATCCCGCGGCGGCGTCCTCGTCGAGAGCGAGCCCGTCGCTGAACGCTGATTCGACGTTGTCGTGGAGATCCTCGGTGACGTGCACGTAGCGCATGGTCGTCCGGATGTCGGCGTGGCCGAGGAGGCGCTGCAGGCCGGCGAGGTCTCGGTGGCGGTGGTAGTAGCGGGTCGCGAACGTGTGGCGTAGCACGTGCGGGTGGCGCTTTTCGTCCGGCAGCCCGGCGCGGTCGCCGAGGCGTTTGATGACCTCGGCGATCGTGTCGTAGGTGACCGGGCGTCCCAGGGCGGAGTAGCCGCCATCGCGGCGGCGCACCCCGATCGTCACGAACAACGGATCATGCTCCCCCGCCCTCACGGTGCGGCTGTCGATCTGGTGGCGGCGTAGCTGATCCCAGCGGACGAGGGCGCGGCGGACGTGGTGGCTGGCGGGCACCGACCGCATCCGGGATCCTTTGCCGTGACGGACGTGCAGCTCGCGCTTGTCGGCGCCCTTGCGGGTGGGGCGGTAGTCGCGGCGCTCGAGGTAGCAGAGCTCCTCGGCACGTAGCCCGCACTCGCCGAGGGTGCGGATGATCGCGACGTCGCGCCACCCCAGAAGGGGATCGGTGGCAACTTGCGCGTGGGCCTGGGTGAGCAGTCGCTCGTACTCGGCGACGGTCAGCGCGATGATCGCCCGCCGGGCGTCCGCATCTGAGGGGCGCGGTGATTGCACCGAGAGAGCAAGCCGGGCCTGCCCGGCGTCCAGCTGCTCGTGGTCGACCAGCCAGCGGATAAACGTGTTGATCGCGGCGCGGTCCTTGCGCACCGTGAACTCCGACGCGCCCGCGCCGCGCAGCTGCTGCTGATAGGCCGCCAGCCCCTCCACCGTGATCTGCTCAGGACCGACCCGCGGGCCGTGACGGTCCACTAGCCAGCCGACGAACCGCCCGCACGCGCTGCGATACGTCGCCGCGGTCGAGGCCTTCAGACGCGTCAGGCAAAACGTGTCCACCAGCTCAGCGGCCGGACAGACCAGCTCCCCGACCACCACCTCTAGCTCCCGGCCCTCGGCCGCCGCAACACGGCGCTGCGAGAGGGCGCTCACCGGCCGGTGGTGTCCAGCTCGAGCTGCATCACCGACGGTTCGGCCGGCTCCTCGGTCGCGCGCGGGCGGCCGCGGCGCGCCCAATGCACCGCCACCTCCTGCGCCCGACACGAGTAGTAGCTCACCTGCTTGCGATCCACCGGCGTGATCGCCAAACCGCCCGGCGCCGGTCCCGTCACCACCGCAAGGAACCGCCGGCCCGAGCGGTGCGCGACCTCGACGATATCTCCCGCCTGGATGCCCTCAAGACGCATCCGCGGCGTCTCCGCTCGCCGGCCCGCCGGATGTCTCGGCGCCGCTGAGCTCACGCTCCGCGCGCGCCGCCGCCTGCGCAAGCCACGCCGGATGCTGGCCCGCTGCCACCAATCTCGCCTGACGGATCGCCTCCCGGGCGCTGGTTCCATGACGCCACTCCTGCTGGCCGCGACGGCGCGCGACCCACTCCCACTCCCAGCCGCTGCCCTTGCGCAGACCCCGCACCTCCTGGCGCACGACCTCCACCCGCC
>JBAPXO010000575.1:0-2619 GCA_049284255.1 Solirubrobacteraceae bacterium
GCCCAGGACTGACCACGCGTAAGGAGAATGGCCCATCGAATCGAGCCAAGGGAAGTAGTGGTCCGAGATGACGGCAAAGTCGAAGCCGACTGACTCGGCGGCGCCTACATCGGCCACCAGACTCTTCGGATCCGATTGCTCGCACATCATCGTGTACCCGTAACTGGTCATGCGTTCGCGGTTACCAGCGTCCGCCAGACGAAACATGACAAATTTGATGGTCGTAAGGGCGAAAGGTATACGGCGAAGGGGGCCGTCGCAATAGCCGTGGCCGCCGCGTCACCGGTCGCCTTTGACGATGCGACCATGTCGTGCTGCACCGCCGCCACATCTAGGTCGATCTCTCGTCCTGGGTCGCCATGCGGCTAGTCAATGCCGTCGATCATGGCTCAGCGCGGCGAGAACAAGGAGGACTGTGGCCTTTCCTCGCAGCTCCCAAGGCGCCTGACAAACGTGCCGAACTCGAGCCGGTCGGCCTTCGTAGGTCCACCCGCGGCCCACGGTCGGACTCTCTGGAATACCTGTGCATCGGGCGTAGACCTGCCGTCATTGGGTAGGGAGGCCACGGGCCGAACGCGTCGTCTCTTTCAAGCAAGGAATGCCCATGCCGAGTCCCAACAGTCACAACCACGCGACGCCCAACCCTGTCAGCCCAACTGGACAGCCCTCGAAAAGATCGCCCTGAGAGCATTGCCCAGGCGGGCGAGTTCCTGACCACCGCGCAGGGCGTCCGCCTCCCCGACACTGATCACTCACTCAAGGCCGGGGGGCGGGGGCCCTCGCTGCTTGAGGACTTCCACCGCCGCGAGAAAATCACCCACTTCGACCACGAGCGGATTCCCGAGCGCGTTGTCCACGCTCGGGGCGCGGCGGCCTACGGTGTTTTCGAGTCCTACGGGACGGCTGCCACGGTGACCAAGGCTGGGTTCCTCGCCGCGGAAGGCGCCATCCCCGTCTTCACCAGGTTTTCGACCGTCCTCGGCTCACGGGGATCGGCTGACACCGTCCGTGACACCCGCGGCTTTGCGGTCAAGTTCTACACCGACGAGGGGACATTCGACCTGGTCGGGAACAACATGCCGGTGTTCTTCATCCAAGACGGCATCAAGTTCCCCGACATCATTCACGCCGCCAAGCCCCACCCCGACGTGGAGATCCCCCAGGCGCAGTCTGCCCACGACACCTTCTGGGACTTCGTCTCCTTGCACACCGAGGCCACGCACCACGTCATGTGGAATATGAGCGACCGTGGCATCCCCCGCTCGTTCCGGACCATGGAGGGATTCGGAGTTCACACGTTCCGCTAGGTCAATGCCAGAGGCGCCACGTCTCTGGTCAAGTTCCACTGGAAGCCGCCGGCGTCCACTCGCTTGTGTGGGAAGAAGCGCAGATCGCCGCTGGCGTCGACCCCGAATTTCATCGCCGGGACATGGCCGACGGCATCGAGGCCGGCGCCTATCTCGAATGGGAGCTGGGCATCCAGGTGATGCCCGACGACGGCACTGACAGTTTTGAAGACATCGATCTGCTGGACCCTACGAAGCTGGTTCCCGAGGAGTTGGTGCCAGTCCAGCTGATCGGCAAAATGACTCTTGACCGCAACCCGACCAATTACTTCGCCGAGACTGAGCAGGTCGCGTTCCACACCGGCAACCTGGTGCCAGGTATCGAAGCCACCAACGACCCGCTCATGCAGGCCCGCCTGTTTTCCTACCTCGACACGCAGTTGACTCGACTTGGCGGTCCGAACTTCACTCAGCTGCCGATCAACCGGCCCAGGTGCCCGGTCAACGACATGTTCCGCGACGGCATGCACCAGAGTGCCGTGCACGACGGGATCTCCCCCTACCTGCGCAATGCAATCGATGGCACTCCGCGGGTGGCGACCCTAAAGGAAGGGGCCTACATCCAGACACCTCGGGCCGTCGAAGGCCGTCTCGTGCGGGACGGCCCGGCGTCCTTCGACGACCACTTCTCCCAGCCCACGATGTTCTACCGCAGCCTCTCGTTCATCGAGCAGGCTCACCTAGTGGAGGCGTTCACCTTCGAATTGGGGAAGGTTTACGACCAAGAAATCAAACAACGAGAGCTGGCTGTCCTGGCGAACGTCGACGCCGACCTGTGCGGGCAAGTAGCAGCTGGCCTCGGACTTCGTGTGCCCAGAGGTGGGAAGCCGGCCACCGACACCACCGTCTCAGCGGCGCTTTCTCAAGTTGTGGAAGCGCCCGGTCCCATCACTGGTCGCAAGGTTGGCGTCTTCGTCGATGCCGCGGCGGATCTGGCGGGAGTGGCCAAGCTGCGGCGTGCGCTCGACAAGCTGGGAGCCGAAGTCCTCGTGATCGCCTCGATCGGGGGCGAACTAAGCCGGGGGGCGGCGACCGAGACCGTGGACCGAACGCTACTCACGACGCGTTCTATCGAATTCGATGCCCTCCTCGTGGCCGACGGCGTTGTCCCGACCGATGACATCAAGCTCCTTGTCCTGTTCCAAGAGGCTTTTCGCCACTGCAAGACCATCGGCGCCTGGGGCTCCGGTGACGCAGTACTCGAGGGAGCCGGCATCGATATCGGCGCACCGGGAATCGTGCTTGGGAGCGCCGTGACGAAGAGGTTCAATGA
>JBAPXO010000576.1:0-2018 GCA_049284255.1 Solirubrobacteraceae bacterium
GCCGTGAGCGATGGCATCGGCGCCACGCTCCAGCGCGACGCGGGTCACCTCCTCGGCCTGGAGCATCCGCTCCACGCCCACGCACGACGGGTAGACGCCGTTTCGCAGGTAGTTGGCCTTCAGGATGTAGGAGACGAACTGCTCATACAGCCGGGCGCGTCCGTCGATCACCAGGTGCTCGATGGCCCCCAGTTCCGAGGAGCGTGCGGCTATCTCGTCAAGCTCGTCGGCGCCGAAGCCCCCGGTGTTGACCGTGACCGTGGTGACCCGCTCGCCGCGGTCGACGAGCAGGGCCAGGGCGTAGGAAGTGTCAAGGCCGCCGGAGAAGGCGAGTACGAAGTTGCGTCCCGGCATCACGTGCACTCCAGGATCGGGACCCGGTCGTCGACCAGGCCGGGGGACAGGATGTAGAAGCGGCTCGTGCCGGCATCGATCTTGCGTTGCAGGTCGCGCTGGGCCTCGAGGTCATCGGGGTCGAGCATCACCGTCGGGCGCTGCTCGGCGTCAGCCTGCCCGACCTGGGTTCGGTAGATCATCGTGTGAGCGACCGGGTGCAGGTCGACGACCGCGGCCAGCACCTCCATCGGTCCGAACTTGCGATGCACCCGGAGGGCGGGGTCGCCGAATTGGGCCACACCGGTGAGCGTCCGCGCGCCATAGGCCTCGAGCGCCAGCGCTTTGGCAATCGTGCCCAGGCCCGGGATCGCTGAGCACAGCGACCAGCCGACCCAGGCGCCCGGCACCGGGGTGGGCGCCGCGCAGTAGCCGGCGACCGGGATCGGTCCGCGGTACCCGAGACGGTCGGCCGCGTCCAGCACCGCGGCGAGCACCGATCGGCTGCGGGGGCTCTCAGAAGCCCGCGAGCGCGCAGCGGCCGCCCGCTCCGCCGAGAGCGTGAGCAGCAGGAAGGCCGACGGCAACAGGCCGAGGTCGAGCATCACCCAATTCTGCAACGGGATGCCCTTCTCGCCGAACGAGGCCTCGTTGAGCACGTTGTAGACGCGCATGAGGTCTCCCACCTCCCAGGGGTGTTCCCCAGCAGCGAGAAAGTCCACAGGCGTGATCGGAACCCCGAACGGGTCGAGGTTCAGCTGATCGAGCACCTCCCGGTTGGAGGCCAGCATCAGCTCGTAACCGTCGGCAAGCAGCCGCCGTGCCGGCTCGGCGATTTCGCCTTGAGAGAGCGCCAAGCGATCCTCCGCTGGTCCGTGGGTCGACGCGAGGCCCCGCAACCTGCGGTCGCCGTGGGCCAGCCGACTGTATCCGAGAGCGGCTAGGCCTTCGCGGTCGCGCGCTTCTTGCGCGGCGCCTTGGGGGCGCCGCCGTTGCTGCTGGCCTTCGCGGCGCCGTCGACGGCTGAGTGAAACAGCATCATCACGACCGACGCCTCCTGCCGGGGAGAGCCCTCGCCGCCGCGATTCGCTCGGAGCCGGCGCTTACTCTCGACCTCGATCTCGCGGATGCGCTTCTGCAGCCCCGCGAGCTCATCGGCCAGCTCATCCCAGCCTTGCGGGTCGACGCTCACCCGGGTCCGCGCCAGATGCGAATTGGCGGCGTCGAATCCGCCGTCGCCGGCGGCCTGCACGACGGCCGTCCCGACCTGCTCGAGCGCGGCGCCCACGGTCGCGTCCTTGGCCACCGAGGGCATCGACCCCCAGGCGCTATCGGTGATGCGCGGGCGCGCGGTCGCGGTGTAGTAGTGCTCGACCGCTCCCCGGCGGGGGACCCGCTTGACGAGCTTGATGAACCCGAGCGCGCTCAGGCGGCGCACGTGATAGCTCAGGACGCCGAGTGAGACGTCGAGCTCCGTGGCCAGATCGCTGGGGCTGGCGGTGCGCCCCTCCAGTGCGGAGAGGACGCGGGTTCGGATGGGGTGGGCGAGCGCTTTGGCAAGCCTGGGATCAGTTATATCTTCGTAAGGTCTCATCTCTAGTCCTTTAGTACCAATTGGTACCTTAGGCCATCGGGCCGAGCTTTGCATCGCTTGAGTGCAACGAGGGTTCGAAACCGACCGAACC
>JBAPXO010000577.1:0-1616 GCA_049284255.1 Solirubrobacteraceae bacterium
GACACCCCGGCTCAGATCGAGGCGGGCATCAAGTGGATCAACTTCGAGGACTACACCCCCGGCGTTGGCCAGTTCAACTACACCCGGCTGAAGGCGGACGGCGTGCCGGTCGGCTTCCCCGAGCCCACCCTGTTCAACGGCGCCGTCGAGTCGCAGATCAACTCGCTCAGGTCCGCGTCCGCGACGATCAACATCGCCTACTACCAGCCGTACATCAACGCCGACGAGGCCAGTGACGGCGAGCCGCTCGACGCCCAGGCCGTCTACAAGTCACTCGACCCGACCATGCTGGCCGTGCTGACCGAACCCAACGCCAACATCCCGGCCCTGCTCAAGACGGCGGCGACCAACACCAACGACGTCCTGCAGTTCGTCGCGGGCTAACCGTACAACCCAGGTCCGTTCGATCAGATCGATTTACATCCTCTAGTACACCTCGGGGCGGGCGGCGGCCTCCGCCGCCCGCCCCGAGACCGCTCCCCCGGGTCGGAAAACCCCGCCAATGAACAGGAGACTTGCCCATGGCGGATGTCGCTACGGCGCCGAAGCCGCTCGCCCGGCGCCGGCCGCCGAAACAGCGGGGCGGGACCCACCTCGCGCCGAAGGTGCAGCGTAACGTCGCGGCGTGGGGGTTCCTGATCGGCGCGGTGATCTGCTTCGCCTTCTTCTCGTGGTACCCGATCGTCCGCGAAGTGATCATGAGCTTCCAGAAGCCGATCTACGGGGGCGGCTACGCCTGGGCGGGCTGGCTGAACTACCGCATCATCATGCACGACCCGACGTTCTGGATCGCCTGGCGCAACACGCTCGAGTTCAGCCTGCTCGCGCTGGTCATCGGCTTCGCGGTCCCCTTCTGCGTGGCGATGCTGCTGAACGAGCTGCGGCACGCCCGGGGCTACCTGCGGGTGCTGGTCTACCTGCCGGTGATGCTGCCGCCGGCCTCGGCGCTGCTGCTCTTCGCCTACTTCTACAACCCGTCGTACGGCCTCTTCGACGACATCCTGCACACCCTGCACCTGCCGACCTCGGAATTTGTTCTCCAGCCGGGCACCGGCTTCATCAGCACCGCGATGATCTCGGTGGTGGTCGCCTCGACCTGGATGAACATGGGCTCGGCGACGCTGATTTACCTGGCCGCGCTGCAGAACATCCCGGGCGAGCTCTACGAGGCGGCCGAGCTCGAGGGCGCGGGCCTGATCCGGCGGATCAGGCACGTCACGATCCCGCAGACCAAGCTGATCCTGATCATGCTGCTGATGCTGCAGGTCGTCGCGACCATGCAGATGTTCGTCGAATCGTACGTGCTGACCAACGGCGGCGGCGGCGTGGGCAACAACACCCTGTCGGTGGTGATGCTCATCTACCAGTACGCGTTCGAGATGAGCGGTGCCAGCAACTACAACGCCGCATCGGCACTGGGCGTGATCCTCATGCTGGTGCTCGCCGTCTTCTCGGCCGGGTTCCTGTGGGCAACCCGCGAGCGCAGCTAGCCGGCTAGGAAGGAAACCCTGATGGCTCGACTCGTCACCGCCACTGCCAGCGCCAACGCCCGGCCGCGTCGGCAGCGCGCGGCGCAGACGGCAACGACAAGAACCCTGATCTCGAGCGTGCAGCTC
>JBAPXO010000578.1:0-3547 GCA_049284255.1 Solirubrobacteraceae bacterium
CGCGCAAGCTGACCGAGATCGCGGTGATCCTCAGGCCGGTCCCGCACGTCGCGCTTCAGAGCTCGGGTTCGGTGGGCATCCAGGCCAACCAGATCGTGTTCACGCTCCAGCCCGACGAGGGCGTCTCGGTCTCGATCGGCGCCAAGATCCCGGGCACGCGGATGCGCATCCGCCCCGTCAACATGGAGTTCCGCTATGGCACCTCGTTCTTGTCGGAGTCTCCTGAGGCCTACGAGCGCCTGATCCTGGACGCCATGCGCGGCGACGCCACCCTGTTTACGCGCAACGACGAGGTCGAGGCGCTGTGGGGGATCATCGATCCCATCCTCCAGGGGTGGGAGGCTGACACCACCTCCGAGATTCCCCAGTACCCGGCCGGGTCATCCGGTCCCGAGGAGGCCAATCGCCTGACCGGCGAATCGAGGATCTGGCGCCGGCTGTGAGCGAGGACGTCTGGGCCGAGCAGGACACAAATCCGGATGCGATCGAGGCCGCGCTGCGCGATCTGTTGCGCAAGCGCCACGCTGAGAACGAATCGCTTGCCCCGGCCCGAGTCCTGAACCTGATCGTGATCGTTGACCGCGAGTGGAAGGGCGAGATCGTCAACCGCCTCGAACGCTCTGGCCGCTACCAGGCCTCACGCACCGTGCTCTGTGCGGTCGAGGACGGCAAGACGACGCTCGACGCCGTCGCCACCGTCAGCTACGAGAACCCCAAGAACGGCGCCATCGGCGTGATGCACGAGCAGGTCGAGATCGACATGGGCCCCGAGCACCTCGAGGCGCTGCAGACGATCGCCGATCCGGTACTCGTCTCGGAGATCCCGACCATCGCCTGGTCACCCCACGGCCACGACGAGGCGGTCAAGGCGCTGCTGCCGCTGATTGACGTCATGTTGATCGACTCAGACGACTCGGGGGAGGCTGCGGCCGCCTTCGAGCGCGCCCAGCAGCTGCGCGAGCACGCCTACATCGTGGACCTCGCCTGGCTGCGCACTACGCCCTGGCGCGAGCGTCTGGCCGCGGGCTTTGATCTGCCCCAGCGCATGGCCGGTCTGTGGGAGGTCGCCGAGCTCGAGGTTCGCCATCAGGACCGGTCCAACGCCAGCGCGCTGCTGCTCGCCGGCTGGCTGGCCTCGCGCCTGGGCTGGGAGGAGACCCCACTGCGTCTGGAGCGCGGAAGCCTCGAGGGCGTGGCGGAGCGCGAGGACGGCGAGGTGACGGTCGCGGTGCGTGCCATGCACCAGGAGGCGCCCGGCCTGGTCGGCGTGACCGTGTCCTGCGCCCAGGGAACCTCGCTGTCGCTGCAACGCGGCGACGGCGGGCTCGACGCGCACGAGACCGCGCCCGACGGCGAGGAGCGCGACTGGAAGATCATCGGCGCCTCCCGCGGTGAGGGCGGGATCCTCGGCGAGGGGGTCCGCCAGGCTCTGCTGCGCGACCCCACTTACCTGCCGGCGCTCAAGGCCGCCCAGGGACTCTGCCCGGTATGACCGTCACCCTCGAGATCGTCGAGGATCCCTCCCGCGCGTGCGCCGCGCTGCTGGTGAGCGCCGCCATCGGCGGCGGCGACATCATGCTCACCGGTGGCTCGAGCCCCAAAGTGGCCTACCAGGAGTTCGTCCAGGCGGTCCAGAAGGTCGGCATGGACACCAGCCGGACGACGTTCTGGCTCGGCGACGAGCGCTGCGTCGAGGAAGATGACGAGCGCTCCAACTACCGCATGATCAAGGAGTCACTGCTCGATCCGCTGGCCGGCCCGACCGCTCCCACCATGCACCGGATCAAGGGCGAGCTCGGACCCGACCTCGGTGCCGAGGACTACGAGCGGGCTCTCGAGGCAGGGCCCTCCGAGATGGACCTGGTGCTGCTGGGGATCGGACCCGACGGGCACTGCGCCTCCCTGTTCCCCGGCCAAGACACTCTGTGGGAGCGCTCCCGTCTGGTGGTCGGCGTGCCCGAGGCCGGCCTCGAGCCCTTCGTGCCCCGCGTCTCGCTGACCTTCACCGGTCTGATGGCCAGCCGCCAGATCGTCTTTCTGGCCACCGGCAGCTCCAAGGCGGATGCCGTCGCGGAGGCATTCGGGCCGCACTCCAGGCCCGATCCGGCCGTTCCGTCCTCGCTGCTGGCCGCCGAGGCCAAACACATCACGGTCCTCCTGGATCGCGAGGCGGCGGCGCGACTGGACGGCGCGGGGTAGATTGGGGCGGGGCGTTGGGCCGGGGCTCGCGCCGAAGGCTCTGACATGAAAGAGTTGGCGTGAGAGGGCGAGTGGCATGAGCGAAGTCATCGGCGTTGACCTCGGCGGCACCAAGATCGCCGTCGCTCGTCTGAGCGGCAACGAGCTGTCGGACGCGACGGTCGAGCACACCGACT
Organism: Solirubrobacteraceae bacterium; assembly: GCA_049284255.1. Classification (GTDB taxonomy): domain Bacteria; phylum Actinomycetota; class Thermoleophilia; order Solirubrobacterales; family Solirubrobacteraceae; genus Palsa-465. The sequence goes on from JBAPXO010000578.1 coordinate 2,376, forward strand.
GCTCGAGCACCGACGCCCTCCTGGACCAGCTCTCCCAGCTCATCGCTGACTGTCGTGGTGACGAGCTCCACGGAGTCGGGATCGGCGTGCCTTCGGTCGTCCATTTCGAAGCCGGCCGCGTGGTGTCCTCGGTCAACATCCCGCTCGCCGACGTGCCGCTGCGCGAGGTTCTGGGCGACAAGCTCGGGGTTCCGGTGTTCGTCGACAACGACGCCACGGTCGCCGCCCTCGCCGAGGCCCACGACGAGAACATGAAGATGATCGCCCGTGACCTGGTGATGCTCACGATTGGGACCGGCGTCGGTGGCGGCCTGGTGCTCGGCGGACGGATCTACCGCGGTGCCACCGGCGGCGCCGGCGAGCTCGGCCACACGCTGGTCGGACTCGACCTGCACGACGTCGCACCCCAGCCCGGAAAGTTTCCTCAGCCGGGATCGCTGGAGGCCGTCGCCGCCGGCCACGCGCTCGATCTTCTCGCCCAGCGCTTCGCGGACGAGCACCCGGACTCGGCGCTGGGAAAGCTGCGCGCCGAGGGCAAGAACGTGACAGGAGTGGAGGCAGTCGAATTGGCAAAGGACGGCGACGACGACGCCGCCCATCTGATCGAGCTCTGGGGCGAGCGCGTTGGGATCGGGATCGCCAACGCCATCAACACCTTCGATCCCGAGGAGGTCGTCATCGGAGGAGGCGCGGCTCAGGCCGGAGAGCTGCTGCTCGAGCCCGCCCGGCGGACGGCCGCCGGTTACGTGGTTCCCGGGTTGGGCAAGCGCACCACAATTCGTGCGGCGCGCCATGGGGTCCGGGCCGGTGTGCTGGGTGCAGCCCTGCTGGCCGCCCACGAGCTCGCTGACCGCGAGTCGGCCGAGCGCTCCGAGGTCGCCTCGTGATCCTCGGCGGCCGAGGCTGATGGCCGACCACATCTACATCGTCCGCCACGGCGCGACCGAGTGGAGCGAGTCCGGCCAGCACACCAGCTACACCGACCTGCCGCTGCTCAAGAAGGGACGCGAACAGGCTGCCGAGGTCGCCAAGAAGCTCGCCGGACACGACTTCTCGCTCGTGCTCTCCAGCCCGCTTAGGCGGGCGCGTGAGACGTGCGAGCTCGCCGGCTTCGGCGAGCAGGCGCAGATCGACGATGACCTGTACGAGTGGAATTACGGCAAGTACGAGGG
>JBAPXO010000579.1:0-2075 GCA_049284255.1 Solirubrobacteraceae bacterium
CATCCTGCGGACGGCGACACTGATCACATGTCAGCCAGTAAGACAGCGGCCGGCGGTCGCGAGCCGCGGCGCTACGAGCTCCGGGTCCGCGGGCCGATCGGCCCGACACTGATCCAAGCGTTCCCGACGTTGTCCGCGGCAAGCCGCGGACAGGACACGCTGCTCACCGGCTCGCTCCCGGACCAGAGCGCTCTGTACGGCCTCATCCACCAGCTCGAGGCGCTCGGCCTAGAGCTGCTGGAGGTCGGCTGTCTGCCGCCCACCGTTCGACCGGACATAACCAATAAAGAACCAACGACCTAATGGAGCGCCCGTGAATACTGCTTCTCATACCCCTGCAACCCGCCCGACCGTGAGCCGGCGCCTCGACTTTCGCCCGGGCCAGGACATGGTTTGGGAGATCGTGCGCAACGGCGAGGACACCGATGGTGAAGTCCTCGAGGCAGATAGCTGGCTCGGTCCCCACCAGCCCAGCCCCCCTGTGCACGTGCACGACAATGCTGAAGACAGCTTTGAGATCGTCGAGGGCCGACTTGACGTCAAGCTCGACGGCACCTGGCGTACTTATGGTCCGGGAGAGCGCGCCGCAGCGGCTCCCGGCCACCGGCACACCTTCCGAAACACTCACGATGAGCCGGTGAGGTTCATCAATCGCCACCGCCCCGCCCTCGACTTCGAGGGGTTCTTTCGCGACGTGGCATCACTGACCTCGACCGGAAAGATGGGCGCCGGAACGCCTCACAGTCCGCGTCAAGCGATCTACGCGGCGATGCTGTTCACAGCTCACCCGACCGCGATCCGAACCTCGCGTCTGCAGCGCTTTGCCTTCGCGTCGCTGTCGGGCTTGGGCCGGATGCTGGGGATGAGCCGATGACCGCTTACACCCCCCGCGGGAAGAATCTCGCGCTCGTGCTGCTGGCGATGACGCAGTTCGTCATCGTGATCGACGCTTCGATCGTCAACGTCGCGCTGCCGTCCATCGGGCGGGCGTTGCACTTCGCGCGCACTGACCTGTCGTGGGTCGTCAACGCCTACGCGCTTTCCTTCGGAGGCTTCCTGCTGCTCGGCGGCCGGATGGCCGACCTGCTGGGACGCCGGCGGATGTTCATGATCGGCCTGGTCGTGTTCTCGCTCGCCTCGCTCGCGGGCGGGCTGGCGCAATCGGAGGGATGGCTGATCGCCACCCGCGCCGCGCAGGGCCTCGGCGCCGCGATCGTCTCACCGGCCGCCCTGTCGATCATCACCACCACCTTCGCCGAAGGCGCCGAGCGCAACCGAGCGCTCGGCATCTGGGGCGCCGTCGCCGGCGCCGGGGGCGCGGCCGGCGTGCTGCTCGGCGGCATCCTGACCAGCGGCCTGAGCTGGCGCTGGGTTCTGTTTGTCAATGTCCCGATCGGCATCGCAGCGGCAGCGCTGGCGCCCCGGACGCTGGTCGAGAGCCGCGCCGACGACGGCACTAACACGTTTGACCTGCCGGGTGCGGTCACCGTCACCGCGGGATTGTCGCTACTCGTCTACGCGATCGTCAACGCCGTCAATGTCGGCTGGGGATCCTCGCAGACGCTGCTGCTGATCGCCGGTGCGTTCGTGCTGCTGATCGCCTTCGTGCTGATCGAGTCCCGGCAGCGGCAGCCGCTGGTGCCGTTCTCCATCTTCCGCCTGCGGACGCTACGCGGCGCGGACATCGTCGGCTTGCTGCTCGGCATGTCGCTGTTCTCGATGTTCTTCTTCATCTCGCTGTACCTCCAGAACGTCCTGCACTACTCGCCGATCAAGACAGGAATCTCGTACCTTCCACTGGCGGTCGGAATCATCATCTCGGCCGGCCTCGCGTCCCAACTGGTCACCCGGATCGGGTTCAGGCCGACACTGATCGCCGGGCTGCTGCTGGTCGCCGGCGGCCTGCTCTGGTTCTCGCAGGTGCCCGGGACAGGCGGCTCGTTCGCCGCCGACGTGCTCGGCCCGTCGCTGGTGGCGGCCCTGGGGTTCGGATTCGCATTCGTCTCCGTGACAATCGCCGCGGTCACCGGGACCAAGCCACAAGAGGCAGGCCTGGCCTCCGGTCTGATCAACAC
>JBAPXO010000580.1:0-3031 GCA_049284255.1 Solirubrobacteraceae bacterium
GTTCTATGACTCCGACCGGGAGTTGGCCGGCCGCGACATGCTGCTCGAGCTCCGCGCGCTCGGCCTCGCGCGCGTATATGTCGGCGTGCGCGTGGGCGAGGTCTACGACGAGACTCGCGAGCTCGACGGCCGGGGTGCCCGCGTGTTCGGGTGGTACTACCGCACGCTCGAGGGCCACGTCGAGGAGGGCCAGATGGACTGGCAGGTGTGGAAGTGGCTGGACTCCGGGGAGGTGGAGTTCCGCGTCTACGCCGTCTCGCGTACGGCGCCGATCACGAACCCCGTCATCAGGGTCGGTTTCTGGCTGCTGCGTGACCACGAGCGGGCGCTGTTTTTGCAGAGCACGCAGCGGCGGATGCGGTCGTTCACCGAGCTCGCGCTCGCCGAGGAGGGCGGCGACGACGGGACGCGCCGAGAGCGCCTGCGGCGGGCGAGCCCCGAGCTCACGGCTCGCCGCATGGCGTCCGACGATCCGGTCCACGACGATCTCGCCCGCAACGTCGAGGACCGGTAGCTGTCAAGCTGCGCTCCATGGGACTCCTCGCCACACTGCGCATGTACATGCACCGCCCCGACCATGTCGACCAGCCAACCGACATCTACGACCACCAGGTCAAGCTGCTTGACGGCGGCGACCTCGACCTCGGCTCGCTCCGCGGTCGCCCGACGCTGATCGTCAACACCGCCAGCAAGTGCGGTTTCACCCCGCAGTACGAAGGTCTCCAGAGTCTCTACGAGCGCTACGGCGACCGGGGCCTTCAGGTGCTGGGCTCACCGTCGGCGGACTTCAACGACCAGGAGTTCGACGAGGCTGAGGAGATAGACACCTTTTGTCAGCAGAACTACGGCGTGAGCTTCCCGCTCACCGAGCGCACGTCGGTGCGGGCCGACCCGTCGCCGCTGTGGAGCGATCTCGCCCGCCAGCCCCAGTCCGGGCCGCCGGTGTGGAACTTCACCAAGTACCTGGTGGGCGCCGACGGGCGGTTGATCGCGCGCTGGCCGACCAAGGTCAAGCCCGAAGATCCCCAGATCGTCGCCGCGATCGAGGCCGCGCTCCCGGGCTAATCGGGGTCGGGGAGGCGCGGGGGCGCGCTCCGGTAGCTGGGCGGGGTCCGCGACAGGCCGATGGGGTTGCGAGTCAGGCGGACCGGCTCGCCGTCGCCGTCGCTGTCGCTCGACGCTATCTCGACGATCGGCTCGAGCCCCAAGGACGCCGCGAGCTCGAAGGCGCCGGCGAGGTCGTTGACCACGCCTGCGGGCACCCGGACCGCGGTCAGCGCCGTCGCCCATTCGGCAGCCGGCTTCGAGGACAGACGCTCGACCAGCGCCTCGCGCAGCTGATCGCGATTGGCGACGCGCTGCCCGTTTGAGGAGAAGCGCTCGTCGGCGAGCTCGGACGCCTCGAGAACGTCGCAGAGTGCCGAGAACTGGCGGTCGTTGCCCACAGCGAGCACGAGCTCGCCGTCGGCGGTCGGGTAGAGCTCATAGGGCGAGATGCTGGGGTGGGCGTTGCCCAGCCGCGTCGGCACGACGCCCGCCAGCGTGTACGCCGAGGCCTGGTTGACGAGACCGGCCAGCAGGGAGGAGAGCAGGTCGACCTCGATCCGCTGGCCCTGGCCGGTGGCGTCGCGGTGGCGAAGCGCGGCCAGGATCCCGACCGAAGCAAACAACCCGGCGAGGATGTCGACGAGCGCGACTCCGACCTTCTGAGGCTCTGAGTCCGGCGAGCCGGTGATGCTCATCAGGCCGCCCAGCGCCTGGACGAGCAGGTCGTAGCCGGGGAGCTCCGCGCCGGGACCGGCGCCAAAGCCAGTGATCGAGCAGTAGATGATCGAGTCGTCCGCGGCGCGGAGTTGGTCATAGCCCAGCCCGAGGCGGTCCATCACCCCGGGGCGGAAGTTTTCGACGACGACGTCGGCCTGGCGGGCGAGATCGAGCGCCCGCCGGCGCCCGGGCTCCTCGGCGAGGTCGAGGACCACGCTGTCCTTGTTGCGGTTGACGGCCTGAAAGTAGGTTGCCTCCCCGCGCGCGTCATACGGAGGGCCCCAGCTGCGGGTCTCGTCGCCGGTTCCCGGGCGCTCCACCTTGGTGACGGTTGCCCCGAGGTCGGCGAGCATCATCGTCGCGAACGGACCCGCGAGCACGCGGGAGAAGTCAAGGATCCGTAGCCCGCTCAGCGCGCCGGGTGTCGGGACGTCGCTCACGGGGAGGATGATGGCTGATGGCCGTTACCGCCACCGTCTTCGCCGCCCCCGGGGCCGTGACCGGCTACGCCGCGATCGCGGTGGCGGCCGTGATGCTCGCGTTGTGGCTGGTCAGCGTGCGGATTCGCGACGTCTCAATCGTCGATCCGGCATGGGGGCTGCTGTTCGTGGTCGTGGCCCTGATCGCCGCGATCGCCGGCAGCGGCGACGCCGGGCGCCGGTGGCTGCTGTTCGCCCTCACCGCGGCCTGGGGGCTGCGGCTCGGGGGCTACCTGATCGTTCGCAAGCGCCACGACCCAGGGGAGGACCGCCGCTACGCAGAGATGCGCGAGCGGCGAGGAGATGCCTTCGTGCCCTGGAGCCTGGTGGCGATCTTCGGCCTCCAGGGCCTGCTCGTCCTGGTCGTCTCGCTGCCGATCCAGGTTGCGGCGGAGCGCGCCGCCGGACTGAGCGCGGCGGCGATCCCCGGCGTGGTCGTGTTCGCGGTCGGGCTGTTCTTCGAGGCCGTCGGAGACGAGCAGATGCGCCGCTTCAAGGCCGACCCCGGTAGTCGCGGCCAGGTGATGGACCGCGGGCTGTGGCGCTACACCCGCCATCCCAACTACTTTGGCGACTTCTGCGTCTGGTGGGGGCTGTGGCTGATCGCGCTTGTGGCCGGCGGCACGTGGTGGACGCTGATCGGGCCGGCGGTGATGAGCACGCTGCTGATCCGCGTCTCCGGCAAGGCGCTGCTGGAGAAGGAGATGGCTCAGCGGCGGCCGGGATACGCGGACTACGTCCGTCGGACCTCGGGCTTTATCCCGCTGCCGCCACGCAAGCCTGGCGAG
>JBAPXO010000581.1:0-2230 GCA_049284255.1 Solirubrobacteraceae bacterium
CGACCGAGCGTCATCCCAGAACCGCGCGCTCGATCGCGCTGAGCTCGGGATCGCAGGGCAGCACCGCCCCGGCCTCCCCGAGCGCCGTTCCGGGGTCCTTGAGCCCGTGGCCGGTGAGCACGCACGCCACCCGGCGGGCGTCCCCCGCACCATGGGCGATCAGCCCGGCGACGCTCGCCGCCGAAGCCGGCTCGCAGAAGATCCCCTCGGTAGACGCCAGCAGGCGGTAGGCCGACAGGATCTGCTCGTCGGTGACCGCGCGTACCGCTCCCCCGGACGCCGTCATGGCGTGCATGGCGTCCTCCCAGCGGGCGGGGTTTCCGATCCGGATCGCGCTCGCCACTGTCTCGGGATATTCGACGGGAGCGCCCTGGACCAGCGGCGCCGCGCCCGCAGCCTGAAACCCGAACATGCGCGGGCTCAGCCCGAGCTCTGAGAACCCTCGCCAGTACGCGGTGATGTTCCCGGCGTTGCCGACCGGGATGCAGAGAGCGTCGAGATCTTCATCCAGGGCCTCGGCGACCTCGAAAGCGGCCGTCTTCTGGCCCTCGATCCGAAACTCGTTGACCGAGTTGACGAGCGCGATGGGATGCGCGGCGGTGAGCTCGCGGACGAGCTTGAGCGCGAGGTCGAAGTTGCCGCGAAGGGCGATCACCCGCGCGCCGTGCATCAGCGCCTGAGCGAGCTTGCCGGTGGCGATCTTGCCCTCGGGCACGATCACCGCACACCGCAGGCCGGCCCGCGCCGCGTAGGCGGCCGCCGAGGCCGCGGTGTTTCCCGTCGAGGCGCAGACGATCGCCTGGGCGCCCTCCCGCACCGCGGCCGATACGGCGCAGGTCATCCCCCGGTCCTTGAACGAGCCGGTGGGGTTGAGACCCTCGAGCTTGCACCACACCTCGGTGCCCGTCCGCTCCGACAACGCCGGGGCGTAGACCAGCGGCGTCGTCCCCTCGCCCAGCGAGACCACCGGGTCCTCCGCAGTGAACGGCAGCCGTTCGCGATAGCGCTCGATCAGGCCAGGCATCGCGGCGGAGGATGCCAGGTTGCTGCGTAGCGCCCGTCGAGGCTGTCTCAGGCGACGTCGAGCACGACTTTGCCGGTCGCGCCTCGCTCGTCGAGCATGACCAGCGCCTCGCTCGCCCGCTCCAGCGGATATCGAGCGCCGACGATCGGCTTGACCGCGCCGGCCGCGATCAGCTCATCCAGCGCCTTGCCGATCTCGACCGTCCGCTTGGGCTTGGCGATGACGTAGGCCCCCCAACCGGCCCCGACGACCTCCAGGTTGTTGAGCAGCAGGCGGTTGACCCGGACCTCGGGGATCGAGCCGGCGGTGAAGCCGATCACCACGAGCCGTCCTCCCTCGGCCAGGGAACGGAGGCTGTCGGTGAAGCGCTCGCCACCTACGGGGTCAACGACGACGTCGACGCCCCCGTCCGAAAGCTCCTTGGCCTCCTCCTTCCAACGCTCCTGGAAGCGGATCACCTCGTCGGCGCCCGCCTCCCGGGCAACGCGCTCCTTCTCATCGCTGGAGACGACCCCGATCACCTTGGCGCCAAGTCCTTTGGCGACCTGGATCGAGGCCGTGCCGACCCCGCCCGCCGCGCCGTGGACGAGGACGGTCTCGCCCGACTGCAGCCGGCCGCGGATCTTGAGCGCGAAGTAGGCGGTGTGGTAGTTGAGCACCAGCCCGGCGCCCTGGGCGAAATCGAAGCTGTCGGGGAGCTTGAAGCAGAAGTAGGCGGGCGCTACCGCCACCTCGGCAAACCCGCCGAGCATGCAGAAGGCCGCCACTCGGTCGCCGGCCTTGACGTCGGCGTCGTCGGGCGCGCTGCGGACGATGCCTCCCACCTCGGCGCCCGGGACGAACGGCACCGGCGGCTTGACTTGATACTCGCCGCGGGTCTGCAGGAGCTCGGGAAACGACACACCGGCGGCGTGGACGTCGACGACGACCCCGCTGCCGGGGGTGAGCGGATGCTCAGGGGCGGGCTCGGGAACGTCGACGAGCTCGAGCGCCGACGCCGGCCCGGTCAGCTCGGTGATCTGGATCGCTCTCACGCGGCCGTTGATCCTATTGCTCTATGGAGGTCGGTGATCAGCGCCCGCGTGTCGTGCTCGATCTGGCGGTGGGTGAGGCGGATCACGCGCACGCCGGCGAGGGCGAGGATACGGTCGCGCCGGCGGTCCTCCTCGAACGAGCGCCGGGTGCGGTGAAACTCGTAGCCGTCGA